>JAHEIG010000007.1 GCA_024639515.1 Rhodobiaceae bacterium
AAAAATATGCCGAACCCTGCCAGCCCGCAGGCGATGATATCGCCCGCATCTAGCGGCATTTTCGGCAGTCTGTCCTTAACCCAATGACCAATTAATATAACCGGAACGATAAACAGAATTTGGCCAAACTCAACGCCTAAATTGAACCCGAGCAGCCCGCCCAAAACATGCCCTTGCGGCAGGCCAATATCGCTCAACAGACCGGCAAAGCCGAAGCCGTGAAACAGCCCAAAGCCGAAGGTTATTAGCGGCGCAACATGCTGGGCATCTTGCGGGGTGCGGATGCTGGCCCCGTAACAAGCACAAAACAGCGACAAGCCAACCCAGCCAAATAGCGGGATAGCGCCATCGGTGAGCAGTGAATATCCGCCGAGCAGGAGCAACACCAAGCCAGCGATGAATCCGGCTTTCGGCATCGCGCCGGTGCGGGCGAGAATATATTCGCCGGCCACCAGCGCGATGGAGCCGCCAATAATCGCTTCAATCAACAGCGCATTGGGGGTGACAATATTCAGCGCCGCCAAGGCCAAAGTGACGCTATGGCCGAGGGTAAAACCAGTGATTAAAACCAATCGCTCCTTCAATGTCGCGGCCAGCAACATTAAGCAAACGACAAACGCCAAATGGTCAATGCCAGTGAGGATATGCGTCACCCCAAGGGCGAAATAACTGCCCAACACATCGGCCAGCGGGGTTTCGCTGGTCATCTGGCCGGAAGCCGACAGGCTGATTTGGTGCTGGTGTTGGGTGGCGGTGAAAAGCACCTCATGGCCGCCAGCATTCTGGCTATCTGCCGCAGCGTCAGCGACGCGGAAGCGGGCGAAATGCACATGCGTGCGCGCGATATCGAAAAACGCATGATTGCTGACCCGCAAAGGCGCTGTCTGGCTGAAACAGATATAGCGCGCCTGCATTTTGAGATAGCCCTGCTGCGCCGGTGTGCGGGTGAAGCGGGCGGCTTGGCGGCAGGCTTGATTGTTTTGCTGAAGCATAAACCGCGCATCGAGATGAGCGCCCAAGGCTTCGTCAATCGAGGCGGCGGTGGCGACATCGGGCAGCAGCGTGGCATCGCGCAGGCCAATGGTGAAGCTGACGCTTAACCCATCGCCCTGCCACAGCCAGTCGGAAAAACTGATGCTTTTATTATGCGCCGTCGCCGGCAGGGCCAACAGCACCACAGCCAGCAGCACCACAGCCAGCAGCAAAAAACCGGCAGCGCAGGCGGTTAGCCACCGCCTCACTGCGGCGCATCCGTGGCGAGATTAATATCAGCCCGGGCCCGCAGCCAGTTGATATAATCGCGCAAGGCTCGGTCGTCGCGCTGGCGTTGCATGACCTTGGCGATTTGCGGGCGCAACTCGGCAAACGGGCGCGGCTGGCCCGGCTGATTGGCCACGACATAAATGAACTGATAGCCGTTTCGGCTTTTCAGCGCGTCGGAAATACTGCCCGCCGCCAGATAGCTGGCCGCTTCGGTCAGCTCGGGGCCGAGATAGTCAATCATTTTGGCGCGCGGCAGCAGCGTTTTCGGCAAGTCCGGCAATATCGGTTCACCAAGCCGCGCTGCCACCTCTGCAAAGCTGTCGCCGCCGCGCAGGGCGTTGCGAATATCATCCAGCTTGGCCGCTAGTTGAGCGGCGCTTTTGCCCGCCGCACTGACATAAATGCGTTCAATATGCAGGCGGCTGGCCGGGGTGAAGCGGGCCAGATTATCCTGATAGTAAGTGGTTAAATCGGCCTCGCTGATTGGCGGCGCCGGATTTTGCGCAATGGCAAATTGAATCACCGCGCTGGCCACCGCTTTGCGGACGCTGTTATCGCCATCGAGCAGACCAATCTCCAGCCCCCGTTGCACCAGCAATTCTTCTTCAATCAAACGGTCGAGGGCCATTTTTTTGTCGGCCTCGGTCGGGGCTTTGTTTTTGTCGGAGATCAGAGCTTGATAGGCCGAGGCAAATTCTGTGCGATCAATATGGCTTTGGTTGACCCGGGCAATGGCCCCGTCGGTCGACAGCGCGCTTTGCTGGCGCGGTGCGGCGGCGATGGCGGCGATGACCAGCCCCAAAACCGCCCCCAGCAGCAATCCGCGTTTGGCGCGCTTTTCGTAACGACTATTCTGCGTGCTCTGCATATCGGCCTCGTCTCCTTTATTTTGGGGGCTTTAACTTGGAGGCTCAGTTTTACCTATTTTTGCCACCAATAGTAGTGCCGTCTTGCGTCAAGCGCGTGGCCAGTGGCGCGATAATTGGGTAAACTTGGCACAGCGGAGAGATTCGCCTCCGCCCGCTATGTTTGGCGTAAGTTGCGCGCCTTTGCTATTTTTTCGAGCCAGAGAGACCGTTTATGCATCATCAATTCGACCATGCCCTATGCCCGCGCAGCGAAGGGTTTTACACCCAAGCGCTGAGTAATTTGAAAGCGCCTCTGGGGCGCTACAGCGAGACGCCGCTGCCGCATTTTCTGTTGCCGCAAAAAACCGATGATCTGGCCGCCATGCAAGAAGTGGCGGCGCGTCTCGGCGAGGGGGCGCAGACCCTTGTCATTCTCGGCACTGGCGGCTCAAGTTTGGGCGCGCAAGTGCTGGCGCAAATCACCGGCGCGTTGACCATTGCCGGCGGGCAAACCGGCCCGCATTTGATTTTCGCCGATAATCTCGACGCCGATAGCTATCAGCTTGTGCTCGGCCAAGAGCTTGCCAGCATGCGGTTTTTGGCCGTGTCGAAATCTGGCAATACGGCGGAAACGCTGATGCAATTTGGCGGCGCGGTGGCGGCCTTGCAAAAAGCCGGGCTTGATCCGGCGCGCCATATCGCGGCTCTGACCGGCACCAGCGATAATGCCTTGCGGCGTCTGGCGACGCATTACGGCATGGCGCTGTTGCCGCACGAAGACGACATTGGCGGGCGCTTTTCAGTGCTCAGCAATGTCGGGCTATTGCCAGCCATTTGGGCCGGATGCGATGTGCAGGCGATTCGCGATGGCGCGGGCGCCGAAATTGAGGCGCTGCTAAGCCAAGCCCCAGAAGACAATGTGGCGGCGCGTGGCGCGGCCATTCAATGGGCGCATATGCAGGCCGGACGGGTGATTTCGGTGATCATGCCCTATGCCGACCGGCTCGACCGCTTGGCCTTTTGGTATCGCCAATTATGGGCCGAAAGCCTCGGCAAGCAGGGGCATGGCTCGCTGCCCGCCAATGCGCTGGGGCCGGTCGATCAGCATAGCCAGATGCAGCTTTATCTCGGCGGCCCGGACGATAAATTCTATACGCTGCTGACCCACCCGACGCGCGGGCGCGGCACCAGCCTGCCCGATGAAGTGGCTGAGCAACCCGAGCTGCAAGATTTGGCCGGTCGCAGTATGGGCGATTTGGTTGAGGCGGAAGCGCGCGGCAGTTTTGATACGCTGGTCTCGGCCGGTCGCCCTGTGCGGTTAATCGAATTGTCTGAGATTAATGAATTTGAAATCGGCGCGGTGTTGATGCACTTTATGGCAGAGACCATTTTGACCGCCGATTTGTTGGCCATTGATGCGTTTGACCAGCCCGAAGTTGAAGCTGGGAAAATCCGTGCCAAGCATTACATGCAGCAAATGAGCGCCAGCACGAAGGGATAAGAATGACCGCTATTCGTCGCCTATCGGAAGCCACCATCAACCGCATCGCCGCCGGCGAAGTGGTCGAGCGGCCTGCCAGCGCGGTCAAAGAACTGGTCGAAAATGCCATTGATGCGGGCGCCTCGCAAATCGACATTAGCCTTGGCGAGGGCGGTAAAGCATTGATTCTCATCGAAGATAACGGCCACGGCATGTCGCCAGCCGAGCTGGAAATCGCCATTGAGCGCCACGCCACCTCAAAATTGCCAGATGGCGATGAAGGCGATCGGTTGTTCCGCATCACCAGTCTCGGCTTTCGCGGCGAGGCTTTGCCGAGCATTGGCGCGGTGGCTCGGCTGAGCATTACCTCGCGCCCGAAAGATGCCGACAGCGCCTATCAAATCCACGTCGAAGGCGGGCGCGCCAAAGCGGTGGCCCCCGCCGCTGGTGGCCCGGGCACGCGGGTTGAGGTGCGCGATTTGTTTTACGCGACACCGGCGCGGCTGAAATTTCTCAAATCCGATCGCGCCGAAACAACGGCGGTGAATGACATCGTCAAACGCCTCGCCATGGCGCATCCTGAAATTGGCTTTAGCCTGACCAGCGACGGGCGCCGCAGTTTCACCTATCCGCGCGAGACCGGCAATAGCGCCCAGCTCGACCGGCTGACGGCGATTATGGGAAGCGATTTTGGCAAAAACGCAGTGCCGGTGATGGCCGAGCGCGAAGGCGCCAAGCTGTATGGCTTTGCTGGCTTGCCGACCTATAATCACGCCACCGCGCAAAAACAATATCTCGTGGTCAATGGCCGCCCGGTGCGCGACCGCTTGCTCAACGGCGCGGTGCGCGGCGCTTATCAAGATTTTCTCGCCGGTAATCGCCATCCTGCGCTGGCTTTGTTTCTCGACATTGACCCGTCGCAATTAGACGTCAATGTGCATCCAGCCAAAACCGAAGTGCGCTTCCGCGACGCCGGGCTGGTGCGCTCGACGATTGTCGGGGCGTTGCGGGCGGCGCTTGGGGAGGCCGGACACCGCGCCGCCACCACCGTGGCCAGTCAAACGCTGGCCAGTTTTCGCCCCGGTGGCGCCCCGCGCGTTGACCCAACCCTGTATCAGGCAGCGGCCAGCTATCAGGCACCAATTGACCCGACCGAGCCGCTCAGTGTGGAAGAACAAGCCCGCACGCAAGCCCTCGCGCAAGCGGCGGCTGAATGGCTGAGCACGCCAAGCGGCTTTCCGCCGTCAGAAGATTTAGCCAATGGGCTGCGTGCCTTGGCACCCGATGCGACGCTGCCGCTTGGCTTGGCGCGGGCGCAATTGCACGAAACATATATTTTGGCGCAAACCCATGATGGCTTTGTCATTGTTGATCAGCACGCGGCGCATGAGCGTTTAGTCTATGAGCGGATGAAAAACCAAATCGCCGCGCAAGGCATTAAGCGGCAAATTTTGCTGGTGCCCGATGTCGTCGAGCTCGACCCGGAGGAGGGTGAAACGATTTTGGCCCGTGCCGATGAGCTGGCTGATTTGGGCTTCGTCATCGAACGCTTCGGCCCCGGCGCGCAAGGCCGCATTGCGGTGTTGGTGCGCGAAGTGCCAGCGATGATGAAAGATGGCGAAAGCGCCGCTATGTTGCGCGATATGGCGGAAGAAATGCAGCATTTGGGGCAGGGCTTGGCGCTGAAAGAAAAGCTCGAAGAAATATGCGGCACGCTGGCCTGTCATACCTCAGTGCGGGCTGGACGCCGCCTCAATGTCGAGGAAATGAACGCGCTATTGCGTGATATGGAAGCGACGCCAAATTCCGGCCAGTGCAATCACGGGCGGCCAACTTATGTTGAGCTGAAACTGGCCGATATTGAACGGCTATTTGGCCGCCGCTAATCCTCACAAATAAAAAAAGGGCATCTGCCAGATGACAGATGCCCTCTTTATTTTCGGTGACGCGCTTAAGAGCGCGGCACGTCCAATGATTTCATGCCATCTGACTCGGATTGTGTCAGATCGGCATATTTTTTCAGTTCCAGACGGGCGATGGTGCGGTTATGCACTTCATCAGGGCCGTCGGCCAGACGCAGCGTCCGGATGCCAGAATACATTTTGGCCAAACCGAAATCAGATGTGACCCCGCCGCCGCCATGTGCCTGAATAGCATCATCAATGACTTGCAGCGCAATGCGTGGGCCAGCCACTTTAATTTGCGCGATTTCACTTTTCGCCACTTTGTTACCAACCGTGTCCATCATGTAGGCTGCTTTCAGGGTCAGCAGGCGTGACATTTCGATATTGGTACGGGCTTCAGCAATCCGCTGTTCCCAAATACTGTGGTCAGCAATGCGTTTGCCAAAGGCTGTGCGTGTCATCAAACGCTGGCACATTTTCTCCAAGGCGCGCTCGGCGACGCCGATGGTGCGCATGCAGTGGTGAATACGGCCAGGGCCAAGCCGCCCTTGGGCGATTTCAAAGCCGCGACCTTCGCCGAGAAGCAGGTTCTCAGCCGGTACGCGGACATCTTTCAGTAGAACTTCAGCGTGACCATGCGGGGCATCGTCATAACCAAATACTGGCAACATGCGAACAATCTCAATGCCTGGTGTATCCAGTGGCACAAGCACTTGTGATTGCTGTTGGTGCAGCGGGGCGTCTGGATTGGTTTTACCCATCACGATAGCAATTTTACAACGCGGATCACCAACGCCTGAAGACCACCATTTGCGGCCATTAATGACATATTCGTCACCATCGCGCTCAATGCGGGTTTCGATATTTGTCGCATCAGATGAAGCCACGGCAGGCTCGGTCATCAAGAAGGCAGAACGGATTTCACCGTTCAGCAACGGCACCATATATTCTTCTTTGTGACGCTCATTACCATAGCGTTCCAGCACTTCCATATTACCCGTGTCTGGGGCTGAGCAGTTGAACACTTCAGAGGCCCAACCGACGCGGCCCATGACTTCGCACAATGTCGCATATTCGACATTGCTGAGGCCGCCACCGCGCTCACTTTCAGGCAAAAACAGGTTCCAAAGGCCCGCATCGCGGGCTTTGACTTTTAGGTCTTCCAAAATCGCAGGAACTTGCCAGCGATTGTCGCCAAAGGCTTCCATTTGCGCTGCATAGGTCGCTTCATTTGGATAAATATGCTCATCCATGAACGCCTCAAGCCGCGCTAACAGCTCCTTGGTTTTTTCATTATGCTCGAAAATCATTTTATTCCCTCCAACAAAATTCTCTAGGTGTTTGGCGCATATTAAGCACCATAGTTTTGGTTTTGGCTATACCAAATCATCGCTCAGTTTGACCATTTCGTCGCAGGTTAAAAAACTCCGTCAGCAAGGCAGCGCAATCGCTTTCGCGGATGCCGCCATAGACTTCTGGCCGATGGTGACAGCTGGCTTGGTCGAATAGGGCAACCCCATTGTCAACCGCGCCGCCTTTGATATCGGGTGCGCCATAATAAACCCGCCGGATGCGCGCTTCGGCAATCGCCCCGGCACACATGGGGCACGGCTCCAGCGTCACATAGAGGTCGCAATCGGTTAGCCGCTCATTGCCCAGCACCTCGCAGGCGGCGCGAATGGCGCTGATTTCGGCATGGGCTGTCGGGTCATGGGCACCGCGCATGGCGTTTCTGGCAATCGCGAGAATTTGACTGCCATCAGCGGCTGGCCCAACCAGCACCGCGCCGACCGGCACTTCTCCGGCGGCAGCCGCTTTGGCCGCTTGCTCGAGGGCGATTTGCATATAATCGGGCGGGGTAGAATTTGTTTTACTCATCGGTTCAACACTAGCATGGCGAGGCCTGCCCGTGCTACAGGAGGGCATGACAAAAAACCCTTCCTCAAATAGCCGTCCGCCCAAGGCCAAGTCTGCTTATACCAAACGCTCTGAGGCACCGGCTAAAAAGTCGGAATTTGCTGGCGAGCGGATTGCCAAAGTATTGGCCCGCGTCGGCGTCGCCTCGCGTCGCGATGCCGAGAAAATGATTCTCGATGGGCGGGTGACGGTGAATGGCCGCAAGCTGACCACGCCGGCCTTTAATGTCACCGATAAAGACCATATCAGCGTCGACGGCAAACCGATTGGCGACGCCGACCCGCCGCGCCTGTGGCGCTATCACAAATCAGCCGGTCTGGTGACCACTGAGCGCGATCCAGAAGGGCGCCCGACAGTGTTTCAGAAACTACCGGCCGACCTGCCACGGCTGAATAGTGTCGGGCGGCTCGATATTAATACTGAGGGGCTTTTGCTGTTCACCAATGATGGCGGCCTGAAACGCTATCTCGAATTGCCGACCACTGGTTGGCTGCGCCGCTACCGTGTGCGCGCCTTTGACGGGCAAAAAGGCAAGGCCGATGACAAGCGTCTGATCAGCCAATTGGCGGCGTTGAAAGATGGCATCACCATTGATGGCGTCACCTATCGCTCGATTGATGCCGATTTCGAACGCCGCGTTGGCGGCAATGTCTGGCTGACCATGGCCTTGCGCGAAGGCAAAAACCGCGAAATTAAAAAAGTGCTGGAACATTTGAATCTGAGAGTGAACCGGCTCATCCGCTTATCTTTCGGGCCGTTTCAACTGGGCCAGTTGGAAGAAGGGAAAATCGAGGAAGTGCCGCGCCGCATTTTGCGCCAGCAACTCGGCAAGCAGTGGCACGAATTGGTCGATGAGGAAAATCTGAAGCCAGAAGCACCGGCCCCGAAAACCCGCACCATTCGCAAATCGAGCAATCATGCCAGTGCCGCGCCAAGCGGTAAAAAACCCTATCGTCCGACCCATGGCCGCGTGTCATCGCGCCCCGATAGCTCGGAGCCGCGCCGCGACGCGCCAGCGCAAAAAGGCAAACCAAAAGCCGGAGGCGGCGCACCCGATGCGCGTCGTCGGCGGTAAATTTGGCGGCACGCCGCTGGCGGTTCCGAAAGGACGCGGCACGCGCCCGACCTCTGATCGCACGCGCGAGGCGTTGTTTTCTATTTTAATGGCTCGCCCGTCGCTCGATTTAGACGGCGCCCGTATTGTCGATTTATTTGCCGGCACCGGCGCTTTGGGGTTGGAAGCCTTATCGCGCGGCGCCGGATTTTGCCTGTTTGTCGAGAGCGAGGCGGGCCCGCGCGGGGTTATTCGCAGCAATTGCGAGGCCTGTGGGGTCATTGGTTTATCAAAAATATATCGCCGCGACGCCACCCGCTTAGGCCCGCGTCCGGCCAGCGCAGGTCCGGCTTTTGACGTGGTGTTCGCCGACCCGCCCTATGGCAAACAAATGGCCGAGGCGGCGTTGCGCGCTTTGATTGAGGGCGATTGGCTGGCCCCGGCGGCGTTGGTGATTGTCGAGGAAGATAAACGCTCGCATTTTGTCGCGCCAGAAGGCTATGTCGAGCACGACCGGCGGCAATATGGCGACACAGAACTGGTGTTTTTGGAGGTTTCGGCGTAGCATCAAAAAAAACAAGAATAATGGTGAAAAATGACCGAAAAACCCCATCATTTTATGTCGCGCCGCCTTGTGATGCGCGATTTCACGGCAAATGACGCGGCCTGCCTAGCCGAATATTTGGCCGACCCGCTGGTCAGTGGGTCGCTGGTTAATGTGCCGGATGATTATCAACTGGCCGATGCTGAGCGCTTTATTGCCAGTGCCAAAAACCCTGGCTATGGCATGAAACTGGCGATTGCCCTGCAATCTTCGCCCGATAAACTGATTGGCGGGTTTGGGTTAGCCCTGATGCCGCAAGAGGCGGTGGATTTTATCGCTGACAAAATGCCAATTCCCGATACGCCGCTTTTGTCGGTCGGTTATTGGATTGCCCGCCCGCTTTGGGGTAAGGGCTATGCTGGTGAAATGCTCCAGACCATGCCGCCCCTATGCGCCAAATTATTTCACCGAACCATGTTGGGGGCGATGGTCTATGACGGCAATGTCGCGTCACTGAGGGCTTTGGCGCGGGCCAATTTTACCAATATTGTATTGCTCGAGACGCAAACTGGCAAAAAGCCAGTGCAAAGGCGCATGTCTTGGTCTGGCGCTCGCCGATTTAGGCTTGGCGTTAAACAGCGCCAGCTTTCATCGCATATTGCCAGCCCAGATCAGATAGCGGTTTGACCCGCTCAGCCATGGCGGCGGCGTGGGCGTTGGAGGCGGTGCCGTCGCGCACGCGCCCGACAATGCCCTGCAAAATACCGGCCAAGCGGAACATGTTATAGCTGATGTAGAAATCCATATTCTCAATGCCGTCGCGCTCTGTGTGCTCGCAATAGAGACGGGTATATTCTTCCGCTGTCGGGATGTTCAGACCAGCAAAATCAACCCCGTTTAGGGTCTGCGTCGAGGCGCCATCGGCTGGCATGAACCATTGCATCAGATGATAGGTGAAATCGCCGAGCGGGTGGCCCAGCGTTGACAGCTCCCAGTCGAGCACGGCCGATACTTTCGGCTCGGTTGGGTGCAGCACCATATTGTCGAGGCGGTAATCGCCATGCACAATAGAATTGGCGTCATCATCCGGAATATTATGCGGCAACCATTCGACCAGCTTGTTCATGCTGGCGATATCTTCGGTTTCGGATAATTGATATTGCTTGGTCCAGCGCGAAATTTGGCGCTCGAAATAATTGCCCGGCTTGCCAAAGTCGCCCAGCCCGATGGCTTGGTAATCAGCCTTGTGCAATTCGGCCAGGGTTTTGATTTTCGCTTCAAAAATCGGACGGCGGCCTTCCATTGGGAGATCCGGCAGGGTTGGATCCCACAAAATCCGGCCTTCGACCATATCCATGACATAAAACATCGTGCCGGTGATGCTTTCATCTTCGCACATGCAATAAGTGCGCGGCACCGGAAAGCCGATAGAGCCAAGCGCTGTGATGACTTTATATTCGCGGTCGACGGCGTGGGCCGATGGCAATAATTTGCCCGGCGGTTTGCGCCGCATAACGTATTTTTTGGTTGGCGTGATGAGCTGATAAGTCGGGTTGGATTGGCCGCCTTTGAACTGCCGCACTTCCAGCGGGCCTTCAAACCCGTCGACATGTGCCTCGATATATTGTTCGAGTTTTTTCTCGTCGAATTTGTGTGTATCAGCGACTTCTTTGGTGCCACCGAATTTTTCTACACCCTCATCTTGCATTATGCGCCCCTCCCAATGTCTTCTTCCCGCTGGATTTCTCGCCAGCCAATATCTTGCCGACAAAAGCCACCCGGCCAGTCAATTTTCTCGATGCCAATATAGGCTTTCGCGCGCGCTTGCGCCACTGTTTTGCCTTTGGCGGTAATGTTTAAAACCCGCCCGCCAATCGCCGTCATATCGCCATTTTCAGCCTGCGCTGTGCCGGCATGAAAGACCATGGTGTCGTCTGTGTCGACGCTATCGAGCTGTTTAATCACCGTGCCTTTTTCGTAAGCACCGGGGTAATTATTCGCCGCCATCACCACTGTCATGGCGACATCATCATGCCAGTCGAGATTGATATCAGCCAGCGAACCGGTCGCCGCCGCTTGCAGGGCTGGCACAATATCGCTGGCCAAGCGCTGCATCAAAACCTGACATTCAGGGTCACCAAAGCGGCAATTATATTCAATCAGGCTTGGGCCATTGGGGGTCAGCATCAGGCCTGCGAATAACACACCGCGATAAGGTGCGCCGCGCGCCGCCATGGCTTTCAAAGTCGGCAGAATAATCTCCTGCATGGACTGCTCGGTCAGCGTTGGCGTCATGATAGAGGCTGGTGAATAAGCCCCCATACCGCCCGTATTGGGGCCAGTGTCGCCATCGCCGACGCGCTTATGGTCTTGCGCTGTCGCCATCGGCACGGCGTTTTCGCCGTCGCATAGCACAAAGAAGCTGGCTTCTTCGCCGGTGAGAAATTCTTCAATCACCAGCTCGGCACCGGCGGCACCAAAAGCACCGCCAAAAATATCGTCAATCGCCGCATGCGCTTGGGCCAGCGTTTCAGCAATAATCACCCCTTTACCGGCGGCCAGCCCATCGGCTTTCACCACAATCGGGGCGCTTTGTTGGTCGAGATAGCTATGCGCCGCTTCGGCATTGTCAAACCGGCCATAGGCGGCGGTTGGAATATTAGCCTCAGCGCATAAATCTTTTGTATAGCCTTTTGAGCCTTCCAGCTGGGCTGCTTCTTGATTTGGGCCGAGAGCGGCAATACCCGCCCCGGCCAGCGCGTCAGACAGGCCAGCAACCAGCGGCGCTTCGGGGCCGATGACGACAAGCGCGATGTCTTCAGTGCGGCAGAAATCAATCACCGCGCCATGGTCGTCGGCATCAAGGGCGATGTTCTCTGCCACATTTTGCGTGCCGCCATTACCTGGAGCGCAAAACAATTTCGCGGTCAGCGGGCTTTGAGCGATTTTCCAGCATAGGGCGTGCTCGCGTCCACCACTCCCCAGAACCAGAATGTTGAGTTTGTTTTCTGTCATCAAAATGCCATTATATGTGTCAAGTTAGAGCGGAATCGCTGGTAAAATCTTGTACCATAGTTTTTAACACATGTTCACCTTTAGGGCGCAGGCAGCAATTAAAATATGAGTGAAAAAGCCAGAAATGTGATGGAATTAACCGTCAGCGATCTCTCGGCGGCGGTTAAGAAACAAATCGAGGAGACGTTTGGTCGGGTGCGCGTGCGCGCCGAATTGGGGCGCGTGTCGCGGCCACAATCGGGCCATGTCTATTTTGATTTGAAAGACGACAAAGCGGTGCTGGCAGCGGTGGCGTGGAAGGGCAGTGTGCAAAAATGGTCGGTGCAGCCCGAGCAAGGCTTGGAAGTCATTGTCACCGGCAAAATGACCACCTATCCCGGCCAGTCGCGCTACCAGATGGTCGTCGACACGCTAGAGCCAGCCGGCGAGGGCGCGTTGATGGCATTGCTCGAAGCGCGCAAAAAGCAATTGGCGGCAGAAGGCCTATTCGATGCCGCGCGCAAGCAAGAACTGCCGTTTTTGCCGCAGGTCATTGGCGTGGTGACCAGCCCGAGCGGGGCCGTTATCCGCGATATTTTACACCGCCTCGAAGACCGCTTTCCGCGTCATGTGATTGTCTGGCCGGTGCGGGTGCAGGGCGAAACTTGCGCCGAGGAAGTGGCCAAAGCGATTGCTGGCTTCAACGCGCTTGAGGCAGGCGGCAGCGTGCCGCGCCCGGATGTGATTATTGTTGCGCGCGGTGGCGGTAGTCTGGAAGATTTATGGGGCTTTAACGAGGAGATTGTCGCGCGCACGGCGGCGCAATCAGACATCCCGCTAATCTCTGCGGTGGGTCATGAGACCGACACCACGCTGATTGATTACGCCGCTGACCGGCGCGCACCGACCCCGACAGCGGCGGCAGAAATGGCGGTGCCGGTGCGGGCCGATTTGCTGGCCAGCGTCAGCGATTTGAACACCCGCAATTTGCGCGCCCAAACGCGGCTGATCGAACTGGCGCAAAACCAGATTGCCAGCTTGACGCGGGGCCTGCCGAAACTGGAAGATATTCTCGCCCTGCCACGCCAGACCTTAGACGGGCTGGCCCAGCGTTTGGCGCTTGGCCTGCAAGCCAATGTGCAACATCACCGCACACGGTTTGCCCAGATCAATGCCGGCCTAACGCCGCGCGCTTTGCGCCAACGGGCTGAGCAAGACCTGCAACGGGTCGATGATTTAAGCCGCCGCGCGACGCTGCAAGTGAACGCCCATTGGCAACGCGATATGGCGCGCTTGCAAGCCAGTGCCCGCCAATTGCGGCTGCTGAGCCATCAATCGGTGCTCGAACGCGGCTTTGCGTTGGTGCTCGATGAGGCGGGCAAGCCAGTGCGCCGCGCCGATGCGGTGGCAGAGGGTGATTTGCTGACGCTGCAACTGGCGCATGACCAAAGCCTGCGCGCACGGGTCGACAGCGGCGGCGCGAAAACCTCAGGCAAAGCGGCCAAAGCCACCCCATCAGCGAAAAAGCCGCGAAAGCCAAAACCCCCTGCCGATGACGGTCAGGGCAAATTGCTATAAAATATCTCAAACTATGACAGCGTAAGGAAACCACATGGGCGGTGAAGCAGTGATCAAATATCTCGACGGCGAGTTTGAAGTCGTGATGCCGGGCAACCATGTTGTCTGCGCGGTGACCGGCGAGATTATCAATATTTCAGATTTGCGCTATTGGAGCGTCGAGCGCCAAGAAGCCTATCTCAATGCCGAGGCCTCGATGCAGGCCGAATTGGCGCATCGCAAGGGCTAAGCATGGCGCGCGGCAAAGGCTTTCTGAGCTTTATTTTTCTCACCTTACTGGCGCTCGCTGCGGTGAACACACGGGCCTCCGCCAATCAGTTTTCTGAAGATTTTGTCGTCAGCCACCGTGGGGTGTTTACCCAAGGCGGCTTGATTGTGCTGACCCTGATGCCCGACACTGAGCTGTGGCTCAATGGCCAACCGGTCGAGCAGTTGAACAACCGCGCCCTTGTCGGCTTTGGCCGTGACGCGGCGCTGGCCCAAGAACTGCGCTTTGCTCGCACGATTGACGGCACGGCGCGCGAAGCCGCCGTCACCGTGACCTTGCAAAAGCGCGACTATCAAATCAGCCGCATTGAAGGGTTGCCGAAAAAACTGGTGACACCGCCGCCGGAAGTGCTCGACACCATCCGCCAGCAATCGGCGCTGAAGCGGGCGGCGCGCGCCACATCAAGCCGCCAAGACTGGTTCTCAAGCCCCTTCGCATGGCCCGCCACCGGCCGCATTTCCGGGGTCTATGGCAGTCAGCGGTTTTATAATGGCAAGGCCGGACGCCCGCATTATGGCCTCGATATCGCCGCCCCGCGCACCACGCCGGTTTACGCCCCAGCCCCGGGCCGGGTGACGCTGGCGGAAACCGATATGTATTTTGAAGGCGGGCTGATTTTTCTCGATCACGGGCTGTCGCTGACCTCGGTGTTTATGCATCTCGACAGCTTGCATGTGAAAGTCGGCGATATTGTCGAACAAGGCGATTTGATTGGCCGTATCGGCTCGACAGGCCGCTCAACCGGCCCGCATCTCGACTGGCGGATGACTTGGCACAAACACCAAATTGATCCGGCGCTTTTGTTGCCGCCGCGCGCTCAAGCCAGCAATTAGCCGTCAATAGGATGTGTAATGTTGATTGGCCTGACGCGCCGTCAGCGTTTGCTCAATCTGTGCCAGCAAGCCCTCGGCCTGCTCAATCTCTAGCGTAATATCAACCACTTTGGCTTTCTCGGCCAAGGCGCGGCGATACGAACCGGCCGCCGCGTTTTGCAGTCGCGCCATGTCTTTTTTTGTGGTCACAATGGGCGCCGCGCCAGCTTGCGCGAGAATCTCTTTCGCTTGGCTGTCAGTGAACGGGTGGTGGTCGCCAAATACCGTCTGTCCAACCGGCGTTAGACCCAGCGTGTCGAGGCTGGCAAAAAATTTCTCCGGCTTGGCAATGCCGCAAAAAGCAAACACCGATGATGTTTCCAATGGCGGTGCCGAGGCGCTGATATGGCCATGGTAAACCGCAATCTCGCGGGCCGCACATGCGGCCAAAAGCGGCGCCAGGCTGGGGTGGGTTGCGGCCCCTTGAACAAGCACCGCATCGGTGCGCGCGAGGCTGACCGATAGCGGCTGGCGCAACGGGCCAGCCGGCAATAAATACCCATTGCCGAGACCGCTAGCGCCATCAACGACAATCAGATTGAAATGATTGGCCATGGCGGGGTTTTGGAAGCCGTCATCTTTGATGGCGATTTCAGCCCCTTGGGCGATGGCGGCGCGCAGGCTGGCAAACCGGTCGGGGTTCACAAATACCGGATAATCGGCGGCCAGCATCAGCGGTTCGTCGCCAACAGCGGCGGCGTCATGCAGGGCGGGGTCGACGGCAATGGCTGGTGATGATTTTGTCGACAAGTGCCCGCCATAGCCGCGCGATAAAATCGCCACTTGTTTGGTGGCGGCAAAATGAGCGGCGAGATATTGCACGGTCGGGGTTTTACCGGCCCCGCCTGCCGTCAGATTGCCGACACAAATCACCGGTTTGCCCGGATGTTGGGGTTTGACAAAAAACCGATTGGCCCGCTCCACCAAGCCATAGACCAGCGACACCGGCAGCAGGGCCAGTGCCAGCGGATGCGCTTTGCTTTGCCAGAAACGCGGTTCAGCCATCATCACCCTCCCAATAAGGGCGCAACAGCGCGACGACGCGCTGGCGGGTGCCGCTCATTTCGCCGACATAAGTGGCGGCCTGAGCGGCCATGGTTTTTTGCGCCACTGGATTGGCCAGCAGGGTTTTTACCTCTGCCGCCAGTGTTGCGCTATCAGCCACCAAATTGGCGCCGCCGGAGGCGTGCAGGGCGTCGTAAATCTCGGTGAAATTGCCAATATGTGGGCCGTGCAACAGGGCGCAATCAAGGCGCGCCGCTTCGGTCGGGTTTTGCCCGCCATGCGGCACCAGCGAGCCGCCCATAAACACAATATCAGCCAGTCGGTAAAAAACCCCCAGCTCGCCGAGCGTGTCGAGCAGGTAAATTTGCGTCTTATCGCTGACTGTGCCGCCACGACTGCGTTGCGCCAGCACGCCATGTGCCGGCAAGAGTGCTTGCAGTTCAGCCGCCAAGCCATCGCCGCGATTGGGATGGCGCGGGGCGATCAGGGTCAGCAGGTCGGGGAAATCATCAAGCAACAGATGATGGGCCGCGGCGATGGCGACCTCCTCGCCCTCATGGGTGCTGCTGGCCAACCAAACAGGGCGCTTGCCAAATGCCGCCCGCAAGGTGGCAATCTCGGTTTCATTACCGGCCAGTGCCGGGGCGTCGAGTTTCAAATTGCCGAGTGTCGCGACATTGTCCAGACCCAGAGAAGTGAGACGCTGGGCGGTGGTTTCATCTTGCGCCATCAGCAAGCCAAAGCGCGATAGCAAATACTTTGCCGCGCCGGGGATTTTCTGCCAGCGGGCGAAAGAACGCGCCGACAGGCGGCCATTAATAATCAGCAGGTCAATATTCTGCGCTTCACAGGCCAGCACCCAATTCGGCCAAATCTCGCTTTCCACCCAGCCCGCTAGGGATGGTTTCCAATGGGCCAGAAAACCGGCAATCCATGGGCGTCGGTCTAGCGGGGCGAATTGGTGGATGAGGCGAGCGAGCTTTTTGTCGCTATCTTTCAGGCGCTCGCGGGCGACAATTTCGGCTGAGGTTTTGGTGCCAGTGGTCAGCACAATATGAAGCTGTGAATCGGCGGCAAAAATATCTTCAATCAACGGCAGCACTGAATAGGTCTCGCCAACGCTGGCGGCATGCAGCCAGATCACCTTACCATCGGGGCGCGGGCGGCTGGTAATCCCTTTGCGCTCGCCCAAGCGGGCCGCCACTTCGCGGCCTTTTTTAGCTCGTTGGCGCAAGCTCAGTGAAATAAAAGGCGCGGCCAAAAAGGCGATGAGCTGATAAAGCCGCAAGGCCCACATTAGCCGTCCCCATTGGCGAATTGTTTCTTATGCAAATCCGCATAAACACCGTTTTGCGCCAGCAATTCGGCATGGGTGCCGGATTCGCACACCCGCCCTTGGTCGAGCACATAAATATTGTCGGCGTGCATAATGGTCGATAGGCGATGGGCGATAACCAGCGAGGTGCGCCCTTTCATCAGGCTTGATAGGGCGGTCTGCACTTGCTGCTCAGAGGCCGTATCCAACGCCGATGTCGCCTCATCGAGCAACAGAATCGGGGCGTTTTTCAGCATGGCGCGGGCAATCGCCACGCGCTGCTTTTGGCCACCCGACAGGCGGGCGCCGGATTCGCCGACGCGGGTTTCATAGCCGTCCGGCATGTCCATAATGAAATCATGCGCCGCCGCTTGTTTGGCGGCTTCCTCAATGGCGCTTTGCGACGGCGCCTCTTGCCCATAGGCGATATTATTGGCCACGGTGTCATCAAACAGGAACGGGTCTTGCGTCACCAGCGCGCTGGCATTGCGCAGTGACAACAAGGTGACGTCGCGGATGTTTTGCCCGTCAATTTCTATGTGCCCGCCATCGGTATCGAAAAACCGCAAAGCCAGATTGAGCAAGGTCGATTTGCCCGAGCCAGACGCCCCGACCAAGGCGACGGTCTGGCCGGCTGGCACCTCAATGCTCACATCATGCAAAGCTGGTGCCGCGCGGGTGGCATATTGGAAGGTGACATTGTCGAATTTCATCACCCCGTCAGTGACCGCCAATTGGCTGGCTTCCGGCTTGTCGAGAATATCGTCTTTTTGGTCGAGAATGGCGAACACACGCGCACCGGCGGACACACCTTCTTGCAAAATCGTCTGCATATTGGCGACCGAGCGCAGCGGTTGATAGACCGCCAACAGCGCCGTGACAAAGCCCATAAACTCACCGGCTGATAAATTGCCTTGTATCGCCTGATAGCCGCCGAAATAAATAATCGCCCCAATGGCAATACCAGCCAGCGCTTCAATGGCCGGGCTGGCGGCGGCGCGGGCCCGTAAGGCGGTCATGGTAAACTCAAGGACGCGGTCAATCACCGTACCGGCGCGCTCAATTTGTTGTTCTTCTTGGCCGTAGGCTTTAACAATCCGCAGGCCGCCCAATGTTTCGGCAATCAGTGTCGACAGGCCGCCGGTTTCTTCCAGCCCTTGGCGCGAGGCGGTGCGGGTGACTTTGCCGAGCTTGCGCATCGACGAAATCCCCATCGGCACGACGATAATCGTGTAAATCAGCGCCAGCTGCCAGTTCACCGTGAACATGAAAATAATCAGCGCCACAATGGTCAGCAAATGGCGCACCAGAGAAATGATGATACCCGAAACCGTGTCGCGCAGGCGGGTCGCGTCATTCATGAAAATCGAAATATAAGCGCCCGTGTGCTGGCTGCCGACATAGGCCAAATCGCCACGCACCAAACGGGCGAATAAATCGCGCTGCAGGTTCGAGGTGCTGCGCTGGCCGACAAAACTCATAATCACATTGGAGCCATAAGTCGAAAGCCCGCGCATGATCGAAATAGCCACGACACCGGCCGGAATCAGCACCAGCATTTGCTGGTCTTGCTCGGTGAAGACTTTATCAATCGCTTGTTGAATGAACCACGGCAAGGCGCCGGTGGTGGCGGCGATAATCACATTGGCCAGAATAGAAATGCCGAGCAGCCACAAATACGGGCGCAAATAGCTGCGCAACATGCGCTCGATAAGCGCAATCGACCGCGACCGCCGCTGTTGATATCGCTGTTGAATATCATGGCGCTGGTTATGCGTGGTCAGTTCCGACGAAGATGGGCTTTCTTGGCTCACAGAGACTCACTTCCAAAATAAGACATGGTTTTATCATAAACCGACAAATGATGGCTGGTTTTTATCAATCAGCCATTTATTGGCGCGGCTAAAGCCCAGCCAGCGTCATATTTTCGATTAACAGCGTCGGCGCATTGACGCCACGCCGGAACCGCAAATCATCCGCCGGTGTCATATTCATGAACATATCCTTGAGATTGCCAGCAATCGTCATTTCGCTGACGGGGAAGGAAATTTCGCCATTCTCAATCCAGAAACCCGACGCCCCGCGACTATAATCGCCGGTCACGCCATTGACCCCCATGCCGATTAATTCGGTGACATAAAAGCCAGTGCCAATGTCTTTCAGCAAATCAGCAACCGCGCGCGTGCCAGCCGCCATATACAGATTGGTCGGCGATGGTGAGGGCGGCCCACCAGAGCCTCGCCCAGCGCGGCCATTGCTTTGTAAATCAAGCTGGCGGGCGGTGGCGCTGTCGAGGAACCAGCTTGTCAGAACACCATTTTCGATCGGTTGCAGTTTTTGCGGGGCCAAGCCTTCGCCATCAAATGCGGTTGAGCGCAGGCCGCGTGGGATTTGCGGGTCATCGATGATTTGAATGTGATCAGCCATCACTTGCTGGCCCATATGATCGCGCAAAAACGATGTGCCACGGGCAATCGCACTGCCCGAAATGGCGCCAGCCAAATGGCCGAGAATAGAGGCGGAAACGCGCGGGTCATACACCACATGCGATTTGGTGCTTGGCATTTTGCGCGGGTTGAGGCGGGCCAAGGTGCGCTCAGCCGTGCGGCGGCCAATCTCTTTGGCTGTGTCGAGGTCTTCTATATGGTGCGCTGAATGGCTGGCATAATCGCCTTCCATATTCTCGCCCGTGCCGCCAATGGCCGAGCAACTCATTGAAAAACTTGTGCTTTCATAGCTGCCAGCAAAACCATGACTGGTCGCTAGTGCGGTGATGCCACGGCCCCAGCTGGCGCCAGCGCCTTCTGAATTGGTAATCCCCTCATGGCTACGCGCTTCGGCTTCGCAGGCCAGCGCCATGTCGAGCAGCTCGTCGGCGTCTGGTTCATGGGTGTCGGCCAAATCGAGATCCGGCCATTGCGTGGCCAATTGCTCTTGCGGGGCAAAGCCGCAAAACCGGTCGGCAGGTGTGGTCGAGGCCATATCGACGGCGCGTTGGGCAAGGCGGGCCAGCGCCTCATCATCAACCGCTGTGCCCGAGACAAAAGCCTGTTGCTGGCCAATCATCGCCCGCAAGCCAAGGTCGCGGCTTTCGGCGCGCTCTGTGTCCTCAAGTTTTCCATTGCGGGCTGAGAGCGATAAAGAAGCGCTGTCGCTGACCACCGCATCGGCGGCATCGGCGCCGCATTTCAGGGTCATCTCGATAATTTTTTGAGCAAGCTCAAGATTGGCTTTAGACATAAATCATTCCGTTACTAAAATTGCGGGGCGGCACCGCGTCATGCGGCGGGGGGTTGGTTGAAACCGTCGGTGAAATTACCGCTCACACGGCGGCGGCCATTGTGAACCAAATTGCCCGGCTTGTCTTCATCATCTGGACGCGAACAGGCGGCGCGCAAGACGTTGAGATAATTATCGGCGATTTCCATTTTGTCGCCATGCCCACCAGCCATCAGGGCTTTATGAAATAGCGGCAGGCGATAGCACGGCACATGCATCAGCAAATGGTGCTCGACATGATAATTGACCCAATAGGGGGCCAATAAAAGCCGCGCCAAAGGGCCGGCCTTGGTGGTGCGGGCATTGCGGAACGGGTCGTCATTATCCGGCACCACCGCATGTTCGGCGATGTTGCGCAGGCGAGTGATGGCCATGTGATAGGTCAAAAGCGGCAGCACCCAAAACAGAAAGTAATAGCTCCAGTGAAACAGCGCGGCGCAGATGCAGAGAATCACCACATTGCTGGCAAGCGCTGGGCCTTGGGCGTCGGCAAAGCGGCGCAGATGCGCCGTCAGGCTCAACTCAGATGGCCCCCACGCCGAAATGATTTGGGCTTTTCTCTGCTGCAGGCCGGTTTGTCCGGTCAGGTCGCGGATTAATTTGCGGCGCAGGCTTTTGCGGGTAATCGGAAACGGCGCCGACAAAATAAGGTCAGGGTCGTCAGCTTGCTGGGTGCGGGCGTGATGCTGCAAATGATAGCGGCGATAACTCGCCGTGCGCGACATTTGCGGCCAAGCGCAAAACACATCTGAGATGATGGTGTTGAAACGCGATGTCGCAAATAGCGCATTATGCGCCGCGTCATGGGTGAGGATGGCCAGCCCCAATTGGCGAGCGCCAATCACCATCACCGCGACGATGAAGGTCAGCGGATTGGGCCATAGGGCGAATAACGCCATAGCCGCGAAAATCAGCCCCCATGCGTGGATAATCAAGGCAAAGCCGATAATATCTGAACGCTTGCGGATGCGTTGCAAGATATGCGGCGGCACTAATTGGCGCGCCGGAAGGCGCACAGCAGTCGGGTTTTGGTGTTGCTTTTGCATGGCTTGAATATAGGGGCTTTTGTGTCGGCGTGCACCCCCTCGGCATAAAATTATAGCCGCCATGTTGGGCGCTATATTTGGCGCTGCTGAAAGACAGTGCGCTTGATGCTAGAAAGTGCCGAGCAGTGTCGCGGCGGCGATAATCAATCCGGTATCGCGGTTGCTGCGGAATAATCTCAGGCACATCTCAGGGCTGTCAATGTCGAGCAGATAAATCTGCATCGCCAAATGCCACGCCGTAACGCCGATACCGACCCAATAAAGCAGGTTCATACCCGCATATAATCCAGCGACAATCAGCAAGCCGACGGCGCAGGCATAAAACAGCGTCAGGGCTGGTTTGGTGTTGTTGCCAAGCCGCAGGGCCGAGCTTTTCACGCCCAATAGAGCGTCGTCTTCGCGGTCTTGATGGGCGTAGATTGTGTCATAGCCCAGCGTCCAAAAAATACCCGCCGCATAAAGCGCGATGGCGGCTGGCGCTAACTGTCCGGCCACTGCGTTATAGCCCATGAGTGCGCCCCAATTAAACGTCAGCCCGAGGAAGAATTGCGGCCAATAGGTAATCCGTTTCATGAACGGATAAATCGCCACCAGCCCCAATGAGGCAACGCCGAGCAAAATCGTCAGGCCGTTAAATTGCAGCAAAATCAGCAGGCCAATGGCCAGTTGCGCCAGCAAAAAGCCGATGGCTTGGTTCAGCGTCACCCGCCCGGATGGCAGTGGGCGCAAAGCGGTGCGCGCAACCTGCCCGTCAATATCGCGGTCGGCAATATCATTAAACGTGCAGCCGGCCCCGCGCATCACCAACGCGCCGATTGCAAACAGCACAATCATCGCGACAGGTGGGTAAGAGCCAAATTGCGCGCTGGCCATGGCCAGCCCCCAAAAACACGGCAGAAATAATAGCCATGTGCCAATCGGCCGGTCGAGCCGCGCCAATTGCGCATAGCCGAGCCAGCCGCTCGGTAAGAAGCGCAATATCGTGTCATGCATTTGCGTGTCGGCGGTGGCGTCGTCGGCCTCGCGGCGGTCTTGTGTCGGGTCAGCCATTTGCAATCCTGAAAGTTTGTGGCAAAAACAACATAAAGCTCAGGGAGTACACATGACACGACCAAACCAATCCGTCCAGCGGCTGTATGTCGACACGCCGCTGAGCGACAATGCCAGCCTGAGCTTAGAAGGCAATGCGGCGCATTATGTGCGCAATGTGGTGCGGCTGTCGGTCGGTGATGCTTTGCTTTTATTTAATGGGCGCGACGGCGAATGGCTGGCGGAAATTGATAAGGTCGGCAAAAAACAAATCGAGCTGCATCTGGTCAAGCAAACCCGCCCGCAGCAACAGGGCGGCGATATTGTGCTGTTGATGGCGCCGATTAAACGCGACCGCCTCGATTATGTGGCGCAAAAAGCCACCGAGATGGGGGCCAGCCGCATCACGCCGGTGATCACCCGGCGCACGCAAAACACCAAAATCAATATTGCCCGCTTGTCGGCCAACGCGGTGGAAGCGGCTGAGCAATGCAATTTATTGAGCCTGCCGCAGGTCGATGAAGCGCAACGCCTCGACGCAGTGCTGGCGCAATGGCCGGATGATCGGGTGATTATTTTTTGCGACGAACACGCCGACTTGGAAGCTGGCTTGGCTGGACTGCAAGACTTAAAGGGGCAAAAAATTGCCCTGCTTATCGGCCCCGAAGGCGGCTTTGATGCCAGCGAGCGCGATATGCTGCTGGCCCGCGCCGACACTTTGGCGATTAGTCTTGGCCCGCGTATCTTGCGCGCTGACACGGCTTTGGTGGCGGCTCTGGCACTGGTGCAAAGCCAGATCGGTGATTGGCGCCGCTAACACGCCACTAACAAAAGCAAAATCGGTATATTGAAGATGGCGGCAAACAAGACTAAAACTGTTGCACACGCCGTCTCGCGTGTAGGGGAGAATTCATGTCCGACACGCCAAATGACAACGCGCCACAGGCCTTTGACACGGTTAATCAGTTAAAGGGCTGGATGGAGCAGGGGTGCAAACCGATTGAGCAATGGCGTATCGGCACCGAACACGAAAAAATTGGCTATCGCAGCAGCGATTTCACGCCGCTGGCCTATGACGGCGATGATGGCATTCGCGCCATGCTGGAAGGGCTGACGGCGTTTGGCTGGCAAGCTCATTATGAAGGCGACAATATTATCGGCCTGTCACGACCAGCCTCTGAAGGCGGTGGCTCAGTGACCTTGGAGCCGGGCGGCCAGTTGGAGCTTTCCGGCGCGCCGCTGGAAAACATCCACCAAACCTGCGCCGAAATCAGCGCCCATCTCGACGAGGTGCGCAGCGTCGCAGAACCGCTCGGACAATCTTATATTGGCGCCGGTTTCTCGCCGCTCTGGGGGCTGGATGCGGCCCCGCAAATGCCCAAGGGGCGGTATTTGCTGATGAATAAATATATGCCCAATCAGGGCACGCGCGGCCTCGATATGATGTATCTATCGGCCACAGTGCAGGTCAATCTCGACTTTGCCTCAGAAGCCGACATGGTCGAAAAACTGCGTATCTCACTGGCTTTGCAACCACTGGCCACCGCTTTATTCGCCAATTCGCCGTTCAAACACGGCCAGCCAACCGGCAATTTGTCGGAACGTTCGGTGGTTTGGCTAGACACCGATAATGACCGCACAGGCATGTTCCCGCAGGCTTTTGAAGAGGGCTTCGGGTTCGAGCAATATGTTGATTATGCGCTTGATGTGCCGATGTATTTCGTCATCCGAGATGGCGCTTATATTGACGCGCTGGGCATGAGCTTTCGCGATTTCATGGCCGGCAAATTACCAGCCCTGCCGGGCGAAAAACCGACCGCGACGGATTGGGAAAACCATCTGACCACCTTATTCCCCGAGGCGCGGGTGAAGCGGTTTATTGAAATGCGCGGCGCCGATAGCGGGCCGTGGCCGTCGCTTTGCGCGCTGTCGGCGTTTTGGGTCGGGCTGCTCTATGACCCCGCGACGCAAGCCCAGATTGCCGCGCTGGTCGCCGACTGGACAAACGAAGAAAGACAAGCCCTCAGGCTCGCCGCACCCGTGCATGGGCTGGCGACGCCGTTTCGTGGCGGCACGCTTTTAGATGTCGCCCGTGAGGTGTTGGCTTTGTCAGAACAAGGCTTGAAAAACCGCGCCCGTTCAGACGGGGCAGGCGGCGACGAAACGCAATATCTCGGCTATTTGCAGGCCGTCGTGGCCGATGGCCGCTCGCCTGCCGAAGCGCTGCTTGAGCAATTTCACGGCGCGTGGAATGGCGATGTGCGGCCGATTTTCGAGGCGCTGAAATTCTGATTTAGAGAAAACCGCTGTTAGCCGGTGCCGCCAACCGTCAGGCCATCCAGCCGCAAGCTTGGTTGGCCGACGCCGACGGGCACGCCTTGTCCGGCTTTGCCGCAAGTGCCAATGCCTTCATCTAATTGCATGTCATTGCCAATCATTGAGATGCGTTGCATCGATTCGGGGCCAGTGCCGATCAGCGTCGCGCCTTTTAGCGGGGCACCGAGTTTGCCGTCTTTAATTTCATAGGCTTCGGTACAAGAGAACACGAATTTACCGGAGGTAATATCGACCTGCCCGCCGCCAAAAGCGGTGGCGTAAATGCCGTTTTTCACACTGGCGAGAATTTCTTCCGGCTGCTTATCGCCGCCCAGCATATAGGTGTTGGTCATCCGTGGCATGGGCTGACATGAGAAACTCTCGCGCCGTCCATTGCCGGTCGGGGCCATGCCCATCAGGCGGGCATTCATCCGGTCTTGCATATAGCCTTTCAAAATGCCGTCTTCGATGAGCACGGTTTTTTCGCTCGGCGTGCCCTCATCATCAATCGTCAAAGAGCCGCGACGGTCTGGGATTGTGCCATCGTCAATCACGGTGACGCCGGGGGCGGCGACGCGCTCGCCAATGCGGTCTGAAAATGCCGAGGTTTTTTTGCGGTTGAAGTCACCCTCCAGCCCGTGGCCGACGGCTTCATGCAGCAAAATACCCGGCCAGCCTGGGCCGAGCACGACATCCATTTCACCGGCTGGGGCGGGAATCGACTCGAGATTGGTCAGGGCTTGGCGCAGCGCGTCATGCACTTGCGCTTTCCAGTTTTCCGGTGCCAACCATTGAGCGTAGCTGGCCCGTCCGCCGCGACCGCTATGGCCGGTTTCTTGCCGCTCGCCTTCGCCAACCACCAGCGATACATCGAGGCGGACAAGCGGGCGAATATCGAAAAGCGGGGCGCTATCAGGGCGGATAATGCTGACCGCCTGCCATTCACCGGCCAAGGAGACCGAGACTTGCCGCACGCGATTGTCTTTGGCGCGGGCATACGCGTTGATTTCTTCCAGTAATTTCACCTTATCGACGAATTCTGTGCCATCCAGCGGATTGTCATCAATATACAGCGCATCACCGCTCACGTTCGGCGCACCGGCCCATGTGCCAGCATGGCCCGAAAGCACTGGCGACAGGCTTTGAGAGGCGCGTTTAAGCGCCGCCATGCTGAGATCTGTGGCATGGGCATAGCCCACTGTTTCGCCAGAGACAGCCCGTAGGCCAAACCCTTGAGCCGTATCAAAGCTGGCGGCTTTCAGCCGATTATCGTCAAATGAAAAGCCTTCTGACAGGGTGTATTCAAGAAACAACTCACCATCATCAGCGCCTTTCAGCGCGTCTTCGGTAAACGCGCTGGTTTGCTCGAGGTCGAGGTCTGATTTGGTGAAAAACAACTCGCGGGGTTGGTGCGTCAAAGGGCTCTCCTGCTGGCCGCTTAATCGGGGCCGAATGGGTGATCGTGGGTCTAATATGTCCCCACACTCTCCAACAGGCAAGGGGCGAGGGTGAAAAACCGCTTTTGGCGGCAGAATTGTTCATGGTCATAAGGTCGCATGTGGGGTGCCGCTAGTGTTTTTTTCACTCAATAGTTTGTATATAGTAAGGCATCTGAGGGGGGATTCTCTCTTTACTTTTTCTTGGAGACGATCGATGGGTCTACTTACTGCAAATTATAAACGCCTGATGGCCGCTCTACTGGTGGTTATTGGCTCAACAGGAGCGGCACTGGCCAACACAGCCAAGCCGTGGCAATTGGGCTTTCAGGAATCAGCTTCAGAGAACATGACGCTGATTACGGATCTGAACAATTTCCTGCTGGTGCTGATGACATTGATTGTCCTGCTGGTTCTGGGGCTGCTGCTTTACATTATGCTGCGCTTTAACGCCAAGGCGAACCCGACACCATCGAAAACCACCCACAACACTTTCATCGAAGTTGTGTGGACGGTTTTGCCGATTGTGATTTTGGTGGTGATTGCTATTCCATCTTTCCGTCTGCTGTATTTCCAACGTGAAATTCCGCAAGCCGACATGACCATCAAAGCGGTCGGCTATCAGTGGTATTGGGGTTACGAATACCCAGACCATGGCGACTTCGCTTTTGACTCGCTGATGTTGGAAGATGACGAGCGCGGTGACCAACCACGCCTATTGGCCACTGACACAGCCATGGTGGTGCCGGTCGATACGACGGTTCGTGTTCTGGTGACCGCCGCTGATGTTATCCATAGTTTCGCGATGCCTGCCTTTGGGGTCAAAATGGACGCCGTACCAGGTCGCTTGAACGAAACATGGTTTAAAGCCGAGAGGACTGGCACATTCTATGGCCAGTGTTCTGAACTCTGTGGCATCCGCCACGCCTTCATGCCGATCCGTATTGAGGTCGTTGAGAAAGAAGCATTCGCCGCTTGGGTTGCAGAAGCACAAGAGGAATATGCTGAAATTGAAACTAGCAAGAGCCAGTTCGCTGGCGTGCAAAACCCGACGGCTACCCGTCAGTAAAAGGAACGAGACCTATGGCTAGCGAGCAAGTAGCACACGCACACGAGGACCATCCGACTGGATGGCGTCGTTACGTTTATTCAACAAACCACAAAGACATCGGTACGATGTATCTGATCTTCGCCATTATCGCCGGTATTATCGGCGGCGGCATGTCTGTCCTGTTGCGGATGGAACTGCAAGCCCCGGGCGACGGTATTTTGGGCGGTAATTATCACCTGTACAATGTGCTGGTGACCGGTCACGGCCTGATTATGGTGTTCTTTATGGTCATGCCAGCAATGATTGGCGGCTTTGGTAACTGGTTTGTCCCGCTGATGATTGGCGCGCCGGATATGGCGTTCCCGCGGATGAACAATATTTCATTCTGGCTGTTGCCGGTGGCGTTCATTCTGCTCGGCACATCGATTTTCGTCGAAGGCCCTCCGGGCAATGACGGCGTCGGCGGTGGCTGGACAATTTATCCGCCGCTTTCGACTTCTGGTCAGCCTGGCCCAGCCATGGATTACGCGATCTTGTCGCTTCACGTTGCCGGTATCTCATCTATTCTGGGCGCGATTAACTTCATCACCACCATCTTCAACATGCGTGCGCCGGGCATGACCCTGCACAAAATGCCGTTGTTCGTATGGTCGGTTCTGGTCACTGTCTTCTTGCTGCTTTTGTCGCTGCCTGTTTTGGCGGGCGCCATCACCATGCTGCTGACAGACCGTAATTTCGGCACCACCTTCTTCGACCCATCTGGCGGTGGCGACCCGATTTTGTACCAACACTTGTTCTGGTTCTTCGGTCACCCTGAAGTGTATATTTTGATCTTGCCCGGTTTCGGCATCATCAGCCACGTTGTCTCGACCTTCTCGAAAAAGCCAGTCTTTGGTTATCTCGGCATGGCCTATGCTATGGTTGCGATTGGTGGCGTCGGCTTTGTTGTGTGGGCGCACCACATGTACACAGCCGGCCTGAGTGTCGACACACAAGCCTATTTCGTTGGCGCGACGATGATTATCGCGGTGCCAACAGGGGTGAAAATCTTCTCATGGATTGCCACCATGTGGGGCGGTTCAATTGAGTTCAAAACGCCAATGCTTTGGGCCTTGGGCTTCATCTTCTTGTTCACCCTTGGTGGTGTAACAGGAGTGATGTTGGCCAATGCCGGTGCTGACCGTGCCTATCACGATACCTATTTCGTGGTGGCTCACTTCCACTATGTGCTGTCGCTGGGTGCGGTGTTCGCGATTTTCGCTGGCTGGTATTACTGGTTCGGCAAAATGTTCGGTTACACCTACTCCGAATTTATCGGCAAGTTGCACTTCTGGGTCACCTTTATCGGTGTGAATATGATCTTCTTCCCGCAGCATTTCCTTGGCCTCGCCGGTATGCCGCG
>JAHEIG010000091.1 GCA_024639515.1 Rhodobiaceae bacterium
AGAAACCATCGCGCTGGATATCTTGTTTGAGGATGACAGCGTGATTGTGATTAACAAAGCGGCGGGGATGGTGGTGCATCCCGCACCCGGCAGTCCAGACGGGACATTAGTGAACGCCCTCCTCGCGCATTGCGGGGACAGTCTGTCCGGTATTGGCGGCGAGAGACGCCCAGGCATTGTGCATCGCCTCGATAAAGACACCAGCGGCGTGATAATTGCCGCAAAAACCGACAATGCCCATAATGCGCTTGCCGAACAGTTTGCCGCCCATGGGCGCGACGGGCGCTTACAGCGGCGTTATCAGGCTCTTGTCTGGGGGCAAGTCATGCCGCCTGTTGGGCGGGTGGAGGCGGCTTTGGCGCGCCATCCGTCAAACCGCAAGAAAATGGCTGTTTCGCGCCACGAAACCGCTCGTTTTGCCGCGACGGACTACACTGCGCTTCATAATTGGACGCATGTTCCTATCACAAACCTCACCTGCATATTAAAGACAGGCCGCACGCATCAGATAAGGGTGCATATGGCGCATATCGGGCATCCGGTGATTGGTGACGAGATGTATGGCAGCAGCCAGCGCAGTCGCCTCAATATTTTGCCTGAAAAAACCGCCGCCACCATTGCCGCGCTTGGGCGACAGGCGCTTCATGCGGAATTGCTGGGTTTTGAGCACCCTGAAACACAAGAACCCATGGCCTTCACCGCACCTCTGCCCGCCGATATGCAAGCCGTGCTGGACATTCTGAATGAGGGTGAAACACACCCTGACGACTAGCCCCCCTTGTTTTGCGGCGATTTAGTCTCCATATATGTTTGGTATGAATGATATTGTTAAAAAACCTGCTAAAGCGGCAAAAAAAGCAAGTTCAACCGCGCTGACAGCCAGCCTGTCGCCGGATGGCAGTCTGTCGCGTTATTTACGCGAAATCCGCAAATACCCGATGCTGGAAGCCCAGCAGGAATACATACTGGCGAAGAGCTATGCCGACCATCAAGACACCGACGCCGCGCACCAGCTTGTCACCAGCCATTTGCGCCTTGTTGCCAAAATCGCCATGGGCTATCGCGGCTATGGCCTGCCCCTTGGCGAGGTTATTCAAGAAGGCAATGTCGGCCTGATGCAAGCGGTCAAAAAATTCGACGCCGAGCGCGGTTTTAGGCTGGCGACCTATGCGATGTGGTGGATTCGTGCCTCCATTCAGGAATATATTCTGCGGAGCTGGTCGCTGGTGAAAATCGGCACAACGGCGGCGCAGAAAAAACTGTTTTTCAATCTGCGTAAGGTTAAAGGCCAGATTGATGCCATTGATGGCGGGCAGTTAACGCCTGAACAAGTGACGGAGATTTCTGACCGCCTGAATGTGTCGCCGGAAGATGTCGAGCAGATGGACGGGCGGATGTCCGGCAGTGATCGCTCGCTCAACGCGCCGATTGCACAGGGCGAAGATGATAGCGGCGAGTGGCAGGATTGGTTGGAAGATGACCGTGACGACCCCGAAACCGCGCTTGTCGTCAGTGATGAAATAGATGTGCGCCGCGAGATGATGCAACAGGCGATGTCGGTTTTGAATGAACGCGAAATTGATATTTTAACGGCGCGCCGCCTGAGCGAACCCGCCGCCACGCTGGAAGAGCTGAGCCAGAAACATGATGTGAGCCGCGAGCGCATCCGCCAGATTGAAACCCGCGCCTTTGAAAAACTCCGCGACGCCATGGTCGCCAATAACGCCTCCCAAAATAACGGCGTCATCGAAGGCGAAGTACTGGGCTGAGTTTTTGATTATCACCAGGCTCTTTATAGAAACCCTGTTGATTAACATTTTACAAATTTAGTGTGATTACACTTTTCACTTTACTGCGGGGGGAGGCACACCATTCAGGTGACACCCTGCTCTTTGGGCGATGCGCAGCCCCCGACAAGCTCCCGACAAGCCCAACACCAGCTAAATACAGCCTAAACTTGCTTTAGCCCCTCTTGCATCGCTTTCGCGGTTTTGGCATGCTCCTGTAATCAAAAATTCAAAGAATCCCACAAGGACACATCATGCAAAGCACTCTTCTCATCATCATTGGCGTATATCTGCTCATGCTCCCCGTTATCGGCTTATTGGGGCGGCGTATGTCTAAGGAGAAGACCTTAAAGGATTTCTATCTGGCAGGTGGTGGCCTGTCTGTCGTGCCGCTGTTTTTCACGCTTTACGCCACGCAATATAGCGGCAACACAATGTTCGGCTTTGCCGGTAATGCCTATCGTGAAGGGCCTGTGATGTTCTTCTCTGCCGTGGGCATGGCGCTGGTGATAGCGTCTTACTGGCTGTTTGCCCGTCCCTTGCAGGAGCGCGCACACCAACACGGCTTCGTGACTCCGGCTGACTTCCTACGCCATCGCTACAACAGTGCATGGCTGATGCGGCTGGTGAACATTCTGCTCGTCGCAACGCTGGCGAGCTATATTCTCACCAATTTTAAAGCTGTCGGTCTGCTTGCCGAACGCCTCACAGATGGCGAATTGCCCATGCTTTATGCCGTTCTTGGGCTGGCGATTGTGATGGCATTCTATGAAAGCCTGGGTGGGATGCGTAGTGTCGTTATGACAGATGTTATTCAAGGCAGTCTCCTGCTCATCGGCTGCCTCGGTGTGCTGACGGCAACCATTGTTACACTGGGTGGAACCGATGCCCTTGTCTCTGCCATTGCCACCCACCCTGCCAATGAACAAGGCTTTTCCGAAAGGCAATGGACGCGGGGCATATCGGTGATGTTATTGTTTGGTACGGGCGTCGCCATGTATCCCCACGCCATTCAACGCATTTATGCCGCCAAAAACTGGACGGCGCTCCGCAGTAGTTTCCGCTTTATGTTCATGGCGCCACTTCTCACAACCGTGCCGATTATCCTGACCGCCATGGCGGCGCATCAATTAATTCCCGGCTTAGCAGATGCCGAAGCCGACCAAACCATTCCACGCCTGCTGTTTTTGCTGATAGATGAATTCCCGATGTTGAAAATCCTGCTCGCTTTGTTTATGGCGGCGGCGATTGCGGCGATTATGTCCACCATTGACTCGGCTCTGCTATCGCTCGGCTCAATCTTTACGCAAGATGTTTTCCGCCCGCTCGCGCCTGAAACCTCGCAAGCGACACTCACCAATATCGGTAAAGGCCTGTCATGGGCGCTCATGCTGATGATGGCTGTTTTGGCGACTATTTTGCCGCAATCTATTTGGAGTTTGATGGTTATTAAGCTTGAGATAATGAGCCAAATTCTACCCATTATGGTGATTGGTATTCACACACAAAAACTTTCGGCACGCCCGCTGATTGCAGGTCTGCTGGTCGGGTGTGGCGCGACCTTTATGTTCAGATGGGGCGTGGATGTTGACCTTGGCGGCTGGCATGCCGGCATTGTCGGGCTGGGGATGAATATCGCAACAATCGCAGTGTTCGCACTAATTGAAAAAAACCGCATGAAAGCGGTTTAGGCCTCAATCAGTCCTCAAACGGGTCTTTGACCAAAATGGTGTCTTCACGTTCGGGGCTGGTAGACAGCAAAGTCACTGGTGCGCCGATAAGCTCTTCAATGTAACGCACATAGCGCACGGCATTGGCCGGTAAATCAGCCCAGCTACGCGCACCAAAGCTGGTTTCGTGCCAGCCTTGTAGCGTTTCAAAAACCGGAACAATTCGCGCCTGCGCCGCCGCATCAGCCGGTAGCCAGCTAATCGGTTCACCGTCCAGCATGTAACCGGTACAAATCTTAATCTCGTCAAAACCGTCCAGAACGTCCAACTTAGTCAGAGCAATACCGTCAATTCCGCCAGTCTGAACGGCCTGTTTGACCAACACAGCATCAAACCACCCACAACGCCGCTTACGACCCGTAACTGTGCCAAACTCATGCCCCCGCTCACCAAGCCTCTGACCAACTTCGTTGTCTTGCTCAGTCGGGAAAGGGCCTTCCCCCACGCGGGTCGTATATGCCTTGGTAATCCCAAGCACATGCGACAGCGCCGACGGCCCAATGCCGGAGCCAATTGCTGCTTGCCCGGCAACCGTATTGGAAGAGGTCACAAAAGGGTAAGTCCCGTGGTCAATATCGAGAAGTGTGCCCTGTGCGCCTTCAAACAGAATGCGCTTACCTTGGCGGCGCGCCTCATGCAATAAGCGCCAAACAGGTTCTGCATAGGGTGTAATTTTATCAGCAACATCGCGCAGTTTTTGCAACAACGCATCTGCATCGGCATCCGGCTGACCAAAACCACGGCGCAACGCATTATGGTGTTGAAGCAAATGCTCAATCTTGGCAGGCAATGCATCAAGGTCAGTTAAATCGCGAACACGCAAGGCACGACGCCCGACTTTATCCTCATAGGCCGGGCCGATACCCCGTTTGGTCGTCCCGATTTTGCTACCTTCTGAGGCCGCACTTTCCCGCGCCGCATCCAGATCTTGGTGAACGGGTAAAATAAGCACGGCATTTTCTGCAATTTTCAGATTTTCAGGTGATATCGCTACACCTTGGTTGTGCAAGGTTTCAATTTCAGCAAGCAACGCCCAAGGGTCAACCACAACACCATTGCCGATTACAGAGATTTTTCCTTCGCGCACAATACCCGATGGCAAGAGAGAAAGCTTATAGACCGTTCCATCAATAACGAGCGTATGACCCGCATTATGCCCACCCTGAAAGCGTGCAACAATATCAGCGCGTTCCGACAGCCAGTCAACGATTTTACCTTTGCCTTCGTCGCCCCATTGCGACCCGACAACGACCACATTGGCCATGTATCACCTCTTGTTAAACCCTCTATAGACCCTTAAAAGACCAGAGCTTTTGCCTGTGTAACCTGCTCTAGCGCCATCACTTCGTCAAGTACATCCGTACTGATTTCATTGTCAACAGCTATCAAAGCAATCGCACTGCCGCCGGGCTTTTCTCGTCCCAGATTAAACGATGCGATGTTAATGCCATGCGTTCCCAGTAAGGAACCAATGCTCCCGATAATACCCGGCTGATCATTATTAGTGATGAAGAGCATACGCGGCGCAAGTTCAGCTTCCATGTTAATGCCCGTCAGTTGAATTAGGCGCGGCTTACCATCCGAGAAAACGGTTCCTGCAAAGGAACGCTCGGAATTCTCGGTTTTCACAACGAGGCGAATATAACTATCAAACGCACCTGTCGAACCGCGCTTGGTTTCAGCAACGTCCATGCCGCGCTCTTTGGCTATGGCAGGTGCGCTCACCATGTTAACTTCCGACATGAGGGGCCTCAATAGACCTGAGATCATCGCAGAGCTGAGTGGCGCACAATTCAATTCGCTTACCTCACCGGCATATTCAATATTAACTTCCTTGATGCTGCTCGCCGTTACCTGCCCTGCAAGTAGCCCCAGTTGCTCCGCCAGTGTCACAAATGGCTTAAGCTTAGGTGCTTCTTCGGCAGAAATACTTGGCATGTTAATGGCATTGGTCACTGCGCCGGACATC
>JAHEIG010000087.1 GCA_024639515.1 Rhodobiaceae bacterium
CGGGCTTTGGCCACAACCGTGACCACCGAGCCTTACCCGGGCTTTGCCACCGACCTGCAAGCCCCGTTTATGGGCTATATGTGTTGCGCTGATGGGGTCAGCCGGATTCGCGAAACGATTTTTGAAAACCGCTTCATGCATGTGCAAGAACTGGCCCGCTTGGGGGCTGATATTGATCTGCAGGGCGACACGGCGATTGTCACCGGTGTCGAGGCTTTGCATGGGGCGCCGGTGATGGCGACCGATTTGCGCGCCTCCATGACGCTGGTAATTGCTGGTCTGATGGCGCAAGGCACGACCCGCATCAGCCGCGTCTACCATCTCGACCGTGGCTATGAGCGGCTGGAAGAAAAGCTCTCGCAATGCGGCGCCCGTATTTGGCGCGAAAAGGCCTAATATGGGCGAGGCCATGAAAAAGCTAAAACTGGTCGCGCGCGACGCGGACGACATGAAAGTGCTGTCGGCCTGCCTGCAAGATAGCGTCATGAAAGTCGCCGATATGGCGCATCTTTCACAGGCCCGCCGGTTTGTGCTGATGGTCAATCGCTATTGCTGGGAAAATGATACGCAACCCATGCGCGCGCGCGCTGGCCTGCAGTTTATCGGTGTCGACAAGGTGCAGCTCAAACACATTAACCAACAACGCGGCGATGGTGTGTTGTCGGTTTTGGCGGTAGAATTTGTCGAGGCTGATGCACCGGCGGGTGCGATCAGCATTATTTTTTCCGGCGGTGGCGAAATCCGCTTGGCGGTTGAGGCTTGCGAGGCCATATTGGAAGATGTAAGTGATGCGTGGCCGGCCCGTTCCAAGCCGGCGCATGAGATTGATTAGGACAAGCTATGGCGTGCTTTATGCAAACCTCGATTAAAGACAGCGACTTCGCTGCGCGTTTTGCCGAGTTGCAAAATATGAAGCGCGAGCAGTCTGTCGATGTCAAAGATACGGTGGCGGCGATACTCGCCGATGTGCGCGCGCGCGGCGATGCGGCGGTGATTGAGCTGACCGAGAAATTTGATCGCCAAACCCTAAGCCCCGAAACATTGCGTATTTCTGATGCCGACATAGACGCGGCAGAGGCGGCATGTGACGCCGAAACCAAAGCCGCCTTGGCGCTGGCCGCCGAGCGGATTGCCGATTTCCACGCCCGCCAAAAGCCGGAAGATGATATGTTCACCGACGCGGTTGGCGTCGAGCTGGGGCATCGCTGGTCGCCGGTTGATGCGGCGGGTCTGTATGTGCCCGGTGGCTTGGCCAATTATCCGTCATCGGTTTTGATGAACGCCATTCCGGCCCGTGTTGCTGGTGTTGCGCGCGTGGTGATGGTGGTGCCGACGCCGGATGGGGCGATTAACCCGCTGGTGCTGGTGGCTGCGAAACTGGCAGGCGTCGATGAGATTTACCGCATTGGCGGGGCGCAAGCCATCGCCGCCTTGGCCTATGGCACGCAGAGCATTGCGCCGGTCAATGTCATTGTCGGCCCCGGCAATGCCTATGTCGCCGCCGCCAAAGCACAAGTGTTTGGGCAGGTCGGTATTGATATGATTGCTGGCCCGTCAGAAATTCTCGTGGTCAGTGACAACCAAAACGACCCATCCTGGATTGCCGCTGATTTGCTTAGCCAGGCCGAGCATGACGAAGTGGCCCAATCAATTTTGATTTGCGATGACGCCGATTACGCGGCGCGGGTTAGTGATGCGGTGGAAGCGGCTTTGAGCCATTTGCCACGGCAAGCGATTGCCCGCAAAAGCTGGGAAAATTTCGGCGCCATATTGATTGTCGACGATTTGGTTTCAGAAGCCGCCGACTTAATTAATCAATTAGCCCCCGAACATTTGCAGCTCGCCGTCGCCGACCCTGACGCGCTGGCCGACAAAGTGCGCCACGCTGGGGCGATTTTCTTGGGCCGCTACACGCCGGAAGCGATTGGCGATTATATCGCAGGCCCCAACCACGTTCTGCCGACCGCACGGGCGGCGCGATATGCCTCGGGCTTGTCAGTGTTGAATTTTATGAAACGCAGTTCCTTGGTGCGTTGCGATGCGTCGTCTTTGTCAGCCATTGGCCCCGCCGCTTTGCGCTTGGCCGAGGAAGAAGGCCTGCAGGCACATGCGCGCTCAATCGGCATTCGCCTGAATATCGGACAAACGGAGCCGCCGGAAAATGGCTGAGCAGGAAAGCGCCGGACGCATTGTTCATATATCGCTGGATGATCCGGCCCTTGCGCCCCGCAATCCCGATATTGAGCATGAACGCCGTGTGGCGATTTTTGATCTCATTGAGAGCAATCAATTTGCCTTGGTCGATGGGCCAGAAGGCCCGTATCGGGTGACGCTATCGCTGGTCGATCGCGGTATTTTGTTCAATCTATGCGACACACAAAACCAGCCGCTATCGGTGATTGAGCTGTCGATGAAGCCTTTCCGCCGGCTGATCCGCGATTATTTCATGATTTGTGAGAGTTATTTTGAGGCCATTCGGACGGCCTCGCCGGAGCGTATTGAGACCATTGATCAGGCGCGTCGGGCCATGCACGATGAAAGCGCCGAGGTTCTGCGCGAGCGTCTGGCAAGCCAAGCTGAGGTTGATATGGACACAGCGCGCCGCTTGTTCACCCTGATCAGCGTTTTGCAAATGCGCGGATAAACACAAAAAATAGTTGATTTTTGCGGCTTTTCTGGCCATTGTCCGGCCAAATGATTGAGAGAGGCTTATGGCTAAAGAAGAGTTACTAGAGTTCAACGCAACCGTGGTGGAGTTACTTCCGAATGCGACGTTTCGTGTGAAGCTGGAAAATGATCACGAAGTGATCGCCCATACGGCTGGCAAAATGCGCAAAAACCGTATTCGTGTGCTCGCTGGCGATAAAGTCCTCGTAGAAATGACCCCTTATGACCTCACCAAAGGGCGCATCACCTATCGCTATAAATAAGCGCTTATGTCTGGCCAGTGCCAGTCCGCGACGTTTGGACTTGCTGGCGCAGATTAACATCACCCCTGATTTGGTGGTCTCCGCCGATATTGATGAAACCCCGCTGAGCGGCGAAAGCCCGCGCGCTTTGGCCTTGCGCTTGGCGCAAGAAAAAGCTGTGAAAATTGCCGCTGATGATGGCGCGCCCGATCACATTATTTTGGCGGCTGACACAGTGGTCAGCGTCGGGCGACGGATTTTGCCAAAAACCGAAACCGAAGACGCTGCCCGCGCCTGTCTGGCGCTATTGTCGGGGCGCGGCCACCGTGTGCGCACCGGCTTTTGTGTGCGCCACGGCGCGCAGATAATCAGTAAATGCGTCACCACCCGCGTGCAGATGCGGGTTCTGTCAGCCAATGACATTGACAGCTATCTGGCATCTGGTGAGTGGCAGGGCAAAGCTGGTGGCTATGCCATTCAGGGATTGGCGGCGCAATATATTAAGGGGCTTGTCGGTTCTTACAGCAACATTGTAGGCTTGCCGCTCTATGAAATCGCGTCGGTGCTAGACGGTATCGGGTACAACCAGCTTTAAAACAGTTCAATCAGGGAAAAATCAGCATGTCACACGAAGTTTTGATGAGCGTGGAAAACGGTCTGTTGCGGGTCGCGCAAGTAGATGACGGCGCTCTGGTCGCGGTTTCCGTGGCGCCGCTCGGCAAGCAGTCAGAGGACACCACATCACGCCTTGTCGGGCGTATTTATCTCGGCCATGTCGAGCGCGTTGTCTCGCATTTGCAGGCTGCTTTTGTGGATATTGGTCTCGACCGCGATGGCTTTCTCGGTGCCCGCGAAGCCCGTGCCTTGGTGCCTGACGCCGACCGCGATACGCCGATTGAAGATTGCGTGCAAAGCGGTGACACCGTGCTGGTTCAAGTCACCCGCCCGCCGCAAGGCGATAAAGGCGCCCAAATTACCGCCGATGTGACGCTGCCGGGACGCGCCGTGGTGCTGGCCCCGTGCCGCAGCCGGATTGCCGTTTCGCGCAGCATTGAAGACGAAACCGAACGCACACGCTTGGCTGATTTGGCTGAAACCGTGCGCGAGGGCCGCAATGGCGAGGCGCTTGATGTCGAAGGCATGGAAGGGGCTGCCGGATGGGTTATCCGCACGGCGGCTGTCGGCATGGATGAAGAAACCCTGTCGCTAGACATGGCGCAAGTGGCCGAGACATGGGAAGCATTGATTGATAAGGCCGAGAAATCGCAACCGCCAGCCTTGTTGCACGAGGATTTAGGGCCGGTTGAAAAAGCTCTGCGCGATTTGGTGCGCGCCGACACCACCAATGTGGTGATTGAAGGCGAGGCGGCGTTTCGCGCGGCGCGAGGCTTTTGCCGCGATAATATGGCGGCCGTGCTGGATAAATTATCCAGTGCCGAAGATGGTGAAATTTTATTCGACCGCTATGACATTGCCAGCCAATTAGAGGCCGCTTTATCCAATCGCGTCGAGCTGCCATCGGGCGGCTGGCTGATGATTGAAGCAACCGAGGCGATGACCACGATTGATGTCAATTCCGGCAGTCACGACGCCCCCGCCCATGCGGTAAATCTTGAGGCGGCAACCCATATTGCACGGCAAATTCGTTTGCGTAGCTTGGGCGGGTTGATCGCCATTGATTTCATCGACATGGCGAGCAGCGACGATAATGAAGCAATTTTGGCGGCGCTCGATGCCGGTTTCCAAGGTGACAAAAATCCGGTGCGTATCGGCCCATTGTCCGAGTTTGGCGTGGTTGAAATGACCCGCCGCCGCGAGACCATGACCTTGGCCCAAGCCATGCGGCAGCAAGGCTAGCCCATGGCGCGCTGTCCGATTTGCAAAAAAGCCGAAGCAGAAGCTAAGTTTCGCCCGTTCTGCAGCAAGCGGTGCGCCGATGTCGATTTGCACCGCTGGATGGGCGGGCATTATGCGGTACCGGCTGTCGAGCCACCGGATGATTGGGAAGCCACACTTGACGCAGCACTTGATGAAGCCAATGATGACGGGTCTTCCGAACTGCACTAAAATCAGCGACCATGAGCGGGAGAGGCATCATGCGATTACAAGGTAGAAAAGCGCTTATCACCGGAGCCGGTTCCGGCATTGGGGCGGCGACCACGCAATTATTCACCGAACACGGGGCTGAAGTGTTCGCCGTCGATATTCCCGATGGCCGCTTGGCAGAGTGCCACGGCGATAACCCGGCAGTGCATTGCCTCGGCCTTGATTTGACCGATGAAGGGGCGGCGGAAACCATCATTGACGCCGTCATGGGCACGATGGGCGGGCTGGATATTGTGATGAACAATGCCGGCCTTGGCGCCTTTGCGATGATTGAGGACACCACCGATGCACTGTGGGACATGATCATGGATGTGAATTTGAACGTGCCGTTCAGAATCTGTCGTCTGGCGACACCGCATTTGAAGCAATCAG
>JAHEIG010000097.1:0-2207 GCA_024639515.1 Rhodobiaceae bacterium
TCACACGCCGATTGAGCGCGAGAAGCTGGCCAAATTACAAGCCACTTTAGATTGGGATGATGTGGCGCGGCGCTTCGTGCCGGAAGATAAAAAACTATATAGCTGGTGGAGTTATCGGGCCCGCGATTGGGCGGCGTCTAATCGTGGCCGCCGCCTTGATCATATCTGGGTGACGCCGAAACTCAGCGACAAGGTCAGCCATTATCAAATCCTCGCCGAAGGGCGCGGCTGGGAGCGGCCATCTGACCACGCGCCGCTGTGGATTGATTTAGACGTCTGATGCACGCGGGGGGCTTTCCAAAAAGCCTGTTTTTGCCCTAAGCTGTTTGAAAAACAGGGAGTGCTTCATCGTGACACAATCTGCCAAGACAGATATTCACTCAGACACCGCGTTTGCCGCGCTGTGTGAGGAGGCGGCGCGTCGGGCGCCGGATATTGAAAGCGATCGCAAATTACCGGCAACCTTTGCCCGCGATCTGGCGGCGCATGGCATGTTTTCCATGTTTGTGCCCGAACAAATCGGCGGCGGCGAGGTGTCACCGGTGTTTGGCATGCAAAAATTGCACGATTTGGCGCAATATGATGCGGCCAGTGCGTGGGTGTGCATGATCGGCTCAACCGCCGCGCTGGGTGCCGCTTATATCGCGCCCGACTTGTCGCAAGAAATTTTCGCCGCCGATAAACGCATCACTTGCGGGATTTTCGCCCCCAATGGACGTGGCGTGCGCGACGGCGATGATTATGTCATTTCAGGCCGTTGGGCGTGGGCCTCAGGCTCTGCCAATGCTGATTATATCGGGCTTGGCTGTATGCTGCTCGAAAACCCCGATGACGACCCAAAAACCTCAGAAATGCGGCTAGTTATGGCACGTCGCGAGGACATCATTTTCCACGATACATGGCACACAATGGGGCTGCGCGGCACCAGTTCTGGCGATGTTGAGCTGAAACAGGCGCGGATCCCAGCTGCCCATAGCTATGCCATCAGCAAAGACGCGCCGTGGCACAATGCGCCGCTTTATAAAATGCCTTATTTTGCCTTTCTCGCCACCGGTGTCGGGGCGATTGCGCTGGGCAATGCTCGGGCCGCGATTGACGACTTCACGGACTTTGTCGGGGTCAAAAAAGGCGCTGGCGAACGCCGCACCTTGGCCGAAAAAAGCCGGGTTCAAAGCCAGCTTGCCGAAGCCGAAGCCAATTTGCGCAGTGCCCATCTGTTTTACTGGGATACGCTGTCGAAAATCTGGCAAGATGTGCAGGACGGGGTCGATATGGAACCCGAAAAAAAGGCAGAATTGCGGCTGGTTTCGACCTATGCGGTGCGTCAAAGCGTAGAGGTGGTGCGGGCCATTCACGATCTCGCCGGCGGCACCTCGGTTTACCTCAATTCGCCGATTCAGCGGCGTTTGCGCGATGCCGAAACAATGACCCAACACATGATTTCCAATGCCGGCACCTATGAACTGGTCGGCCGTGTGATGTTGGGGGGCTATGACCCGTCAATGCAGCTTTGAGCTTTAAATAACAGAGTAAATCGGAGAGTAAAGGGGGCTTTATGAGCTTTAAACCGGATTATCAAACCCTGACCATTGAACGCCACGCCGATTTGGCGCGCGGCAATGTGGTGACCATTCGCATTGATCGCCCCGAGGCGTTTAACGCGGTGAATGAGCAAATGCACGAAGAATTGGCACATGTGTTCCGCGCCGCCCAGCATGACGAGGCTGATGTGTTTGTCCTCACCGGCACGGATCGGGCGTTTTGCGCTGGCGGCGACATTGATTGGTTCCAGGAAATGATCGACGGGCCAGAGAGATTCACCTCAATTGGCGCCGATGCCAAAGCCATTGTGATGGGGCTGTTAGAGCTGGAGAAACCGATTATTTGTGCAGTTAATGGCCCAGCCGCCGGATTGGGCGCCTCGATTGCCCTGCTTTGCGATGTCGTGATGATTGCCGACAGCGCCAAAATTGGCGACCCGCATGTCGCTATGGGCCTGGTCGCCGGTGATGGCGGGGCGCTGATTTGGCCGCAACTGATCGGCTTTAATCGGGCCAAGGAATATCTCATGACCGGCGATATGATACCGGCTGATGAAGCTCACCGGCTTGGTCTGGTCAATCATGTGGTGGCGGCGGACGCGCTGATGGCGCGCGCCTATGCATTGGCCGAACGGTTGGCCAATGGCGCCAGCCAGTCGATTAAAT
>JAHEIG010000097.1:2217-5318 GCA_024639515.1 Rhodobiaceae bacterium
CCGCTGCGCCAAATGGCGGTACAGGCGATGGAAACCGCCATGGGTTATGAAGCGCTAACCAATCTCAGCGCCGACCACCAAGAAGCGGTCGACGCTTTTCGAGAAAAAAGACCACCAAAATTCACCGGAAAATAGGTCGCGACATTGCTACGCAGGCAGCTCAGGGCGGCTTGCCGCTGCGCTTTATCCGGCCTATAGTTTTCGTCGTTAACGGGAGAGCAAAATGTTAGACACGTATTCACCAGCTTGGATGACGGAAGACCTTGAGATTTTCAAGGATGCCGTGAATAAATTTTATACCCGCGAATTCGCACCGCATAGCGACCGATGGACCAAACAAGGCCATGTCGACCGCGATGCTTGGAACAAGGCCGGCGAGGCGGGCCTGCTATGTGCCTCTATTCCAGAAGAATATGGCGGCGGCGGCGGCGACTATCGCCACGAAGCCATTCTGGTCGAAGAAATGGAACGCACTGGCGTGGTCGGCTTCGGCAATACGGTTCATTCGCTGATTTGTGCGCATTACATTAATGCCTATGGCACAGAAGAACAGAAGCAACACATCCTGCCGAAAATGGCCAGCGGCGACATGGTGTGCGCCATCGCCATGACCGAGCCGGGCACGGGTTCAGATTTGCAAGCGGTCAAAACCACCGCCATCAAGCAAGGCAATCAATATGTCGTCAACGGTTCGAAAACCTTTATCAGTAACGGCCAGCAAGCCGATCTCGTGATTGTTGTGGCCAAAACCGACCCGAGCCAAGGCGCCAAAGGGATGTCTTTGATGCTGGTCGAAACCCAAGACACAGAAGGCTTTTCGCGCGGCCGCAACCTCGACAAAATGGGCCAACACGCGGCCGATACGTCGGAGCTGTTTTTTGACGATGTGAAAATTCCGGCCACCAGCGTGCTTGGCGGCGAAGAGGGCCAAGGCTTTTACCAGCTGATGCAGCAGCTTCCAGCTGAACGCTTGATTATCGCAGCCCAAGGTCTCGGCGCGATGGAGCGGGCGATTGATTTGACCGTCGACTACACGCGTCAGCGCAAAACTTTCGGCAATGCAATTTTTGATTATCAAAACACTCAGTTCAAATTGGCCGAATGCAAAACCACCTGGATGGCAGCGCGCGCTCTCGTCGATCAACTGACCGTGCAATTGCTCGAAGGCAAGCTCGATGCCAATTCGGCAGCGGCGGCGAAATTTTGGGTCACGGAGCGTCAATGCGAAGTGATCGATGATTGCCTGCAATTATTCGGCGGGTATGGCTATATGGATGAATATCCAATTAGCCGGATGTACACTGATGCCCGCGTGCAACGGATTTATGGCGGCTCCAACGAAATTATGCGGATGCTGGTCGCCCGTTCGCTGTGAGCGCCATTTACAAAATGTGAAACATGCCGCTAGTTTTTGCTGGCGGCGTGTGTTTTTTGCGCTAGAGTTTCCTCCAGTTTTGGAGAGAGAAATGCCTATTACTTTGTCGCGCGCCCATTTCATAGGGCTTTTTGCTTTTGTTGTTTTGATGCATCCGGCTGTTGCCATTGCCCAAGAGGCGGGCGCGGAGGGACAGGGCTTTTGGTCGCTATTATTTGATAAGGGCGGCGTCGTCACTTGGGTCATCGCCTTGCTGTCAGCCGTCGGCCTGCCGATTGCGGCGGTCAAGCTGTATCAGTTTTATAAAATGACCATTTGGCGCAGCGGCATGTTGAATGAGGTGATGCAGGCTTACCGGCTTGACGCGACACTTGATGTGTCACCAGCCTTGGCGCAATTGCCCCATCCCGCGGCAGCTTTGATGTCTTACTCAATAAGCCAAGCGCGCGCTAAAACTATGCCGCCAGCCTTGCTGCGCGAAGAGTTGGGGCGCCGGGCGCAATATTTGTTGCGCCATTTGGGGCGCCATATTTGGGCGCTCGAATTGATTGCCGCCTCGGCCCCGCTATTTGGTCTGCTCGGCACGGTGCTCGGCATGATTGTCGCATTCCAAGGCGTGGGCCAGGGCAGTGGTGGTGCTGACACAGCAATTTTGGCGTCGGGTATTTGGGAAGCCTTGCTAACCACCGCCTTTGGCTTGGCGGTGGCTTTGCCATTCTCGATTTTATCGGCGGTGTTGAATAATGCGGTCGATGATGTGCGCGACATGATTGAAGATGCTCTGTCGGATATTTTGGTGCGCAATGGGTGCGCTGAGTAGCGGCTGATGAAGCTCGAAGCAACACGTCGCAAATCTGCCTTTATGGGGCTGACGCCGCTGATTGATATGATCTTTCTGCTGCTGCTGTTCTTTTTGCTTGGCTCGGATTTTGTGCAATTCACGCAAAGCCAATTGGCTCCGTCGCGTGGCACGGGCGGTGCCCAGAGTCCCAGCCAACCGGCAATTATATCGCTGGATGAAGATGGTGCCCTGCAATGGAACGGCCTGCCGAGCAGTAAGGGCCAAGTTATCCAACTTGCCCGCCAGCAAGTGGCGCAAGATGCTGAGCAGCTATTCGTCGTCATGCCGGTCGGTGCCGCCAATGTGCAAACCGTCATGCATACAATGGATTTATTGGCCGAGGCGGGGGCTAGCCAAATTACCCTAGAGCGCGATGTTTTTGACATTGACTTAGCAGATTTTTAGGCGAGCCGATGAAGCTGAAACACTCACGCCGCGAAATAAAATCGATTGATTTATTGCCGCTGATTAATGTGGTGTTCTTGCTCATCCTGTTTGTGCTGGTGGCCGGGCGACCGACCACCAACCACCCCAACCAAATCGAGGTGGCGCAATCCAGCCGCGAAGCACCCTATGAAAGCGCGGCCTTGTCTGTGTGGTTGAAGCAGGATGATAAGTTTTATCTCACCGGCGACGACCCGCAGAGCCTCGGTGAGTTGACCGATTATTTTGCCGAAAAGAATACTGTCGGGCAGGGCTTGGTGGTTGAGTTGGTCGCCGACCGCCGCGCCCATGCTAAAGCGCTGCTCGATTTCCGCCAAGCCATGGCGCGCGCCGGTGTTGGCGAAATACGTATCAAGACTGAGTTTTCTGGCACAGCGACTGCCGCCGCTGCAACCAATGTAGGGGCTAAGTGATGTCAGAGACTGGCCTCTTTATGCAGAT
>JAHEIG010000113.1 GCA_024639515.1 Rhodobiaceae bacterium
ATCAGCGATGGCGTCATCGCCGCCGATAATCTCGACACCTGCTTGATAAAATTCTTCTGGCTTGCCAGCTCCGCGCGGCTGATAGCGAAATGCCAAGCCTTCATAGGCCAGCTTGGCTTTGTTCAGCGGCGTCGCATCACTCTCCCCCGCCAGATAAGCCCGGGCGGTGGGAATGGTCAGGTCGGGGCGCAAGCATAATTGCTCGCCAGCCGGGTCGGCAAACATATACAGGCGGCGGCGCATCTCCTCGCCCATGCGATCAATGAACGGGCCAGCCGGTTGCAAAATTGGGCTATGGCAGGGCGCGAAACCTTGCACCGAGAACATCTCAAAAGCGGCGGTGGTTTGGCGTTGGGCGGCGACGGTTTTCGGCTTGCTGGCGGTCAGCCCGCCAAACACCGCATCGGCTACATCAAGCCCGCGCGCCTCACAGGTTTTGGCCAATAGAAAATGCGCCCGGGCAGGAAAGCCAAGGCGGCGATAATTGGATACGGAGGAGGCGCCGACCGATAAAATATCAGCCACGGCTTTGGTGCCGCCCAGCGCATCAATCACCGCATCGGCCGTGGTTAGGCGGCCAAGCGGATTACTGGCGGGTCTGGAGGGTGACGTTGTCATAGACGGTTTATGCCATAAAATGCGTTACATGAAAAGAAAAATGAAGCCGAAAGCACAAATAATCAAAAAATGAATATTCATTTATCAATAAAACGACAAAAAATACTTAAAATACCTTCATTATTCACAAAAAATGAATATTACCCCAGAATTTCTTTGATTTTGGCGGCGAGGCCGTCGCGCGGCACTTGCTGTTGCGCATGGGCTGAGGCGCGCCATTCGGCATTGTCTTCAATATTCGCCGATTGTTGTTTGCCGAGCTGCAAATCTTTCAGCGTCACCACGCCGTCTTTGCGTTCGTCTTCGCCTTCAATCACCACCAGACGGGCGCCGCGTAAATCGGCATAGCGCAATTGTGCTTTCATCGCGCTGTCGCCAATATACAGCTCGGCCCGCAAGCCTTCATCGCGCAGGGTTTGCACCAATTGCATCAAGTCTGGGCGGGTTTCTTTATCCATCACCAGCACCACCGTCAGCGGGTCGGCTTTGGCGGTTTCGCCCTTGCCGAGCAGGGTCAGGGCAGCGGCCAGCCGCGACACCCCGATCGAAATACCGGTGGCGGGAATCTCAACGCCCTTGAAGCGCTTGACCAAATCATCATAACGGCCACCGCCGCCAACCGACCCAAAGCGCGCCATCTCACCATTTTCATCGACCGCGTCAAAGGTCAGTTCAATTTCGTAAACCGGGCCCGTGTAATAGCCGAGGCCGCGCACAATGCTGGCATCGACGGCAAGCCGGTCGGCCTGATAGCCAAGCGCTTCGAATAGGGCGTCCATGTCGCGCAACTCGGCAATGCCTTGTTGTCCGGCCGGCGTCTCGCCAACCAGCCTTTCCATGCCGGCAATCACGTCGGTGCGCGGGCCGTTTGGTATCGAGACCATTTTGCTGACTTGTTTAATCTGCGCAGCATCAAGCCCAGCGCCTTTGGTGAAGTCGCCGCTTTCATCTTTGCGGCCATCGCTAAGCAGGGCTTCGACCCCGTCGAGCCCCAAGCGATCATATTTATCCATCGCCCGCAAAATCGTCAGGCGGCGGTTTTCATAATCAACGGTGTCGGCGTCAAGCCCAATGGCTTGCAACAGACCGTCCATGATTTTGCGATTGTTAATGCGCACCAGATAATTGCCGCGCGCAATCCCCAGCGCGTCCATGCAATCGGCCGCCATCATGCAGATCTCGGCGTCGGCGGCCATATTGCCAGCCCCGACCGTGTCGGCATCAATTTGCAGGAATTGGCGATAACGCCCCGGCCCTGGTTTTTCATTGCGCCACACGGGCCCTGATTGGAAACGCCGCAGCGGTTTCGGCAGGCTGTCATAATTCTCGGCCACATAGCGGGCCAGCGGCGCGGTTAAATCATAGCGCAGGCTCATCCATTGGCCGTCATCATCTTCCAGCGCGAACACACCTTCATTGGGGCGGTCATCATCGGGCAGAAACTTGCCCAGCGCGTCGGCATATTCAAACGCCGAAGTATCAAGCGCGGCAAAGCCATATCGCTCATAGACCGAGGATATGGTGGCAATCATTGATTGCTGCAGGCTCAGCTCATCACCCGCCATATCGCGGAAGCCGCGCGGAGTGCGGGCCTTGGGTTTAAACTTTTTCTGCTTTTTCTGTTTACGCTCTGACATGCTGATTTCCTATCGCGTCATGTGCTTTAGGGCAAGCAATTTGCGCGTTTTGCCGCTTGCCGCAGTGAAATTGTTGGTCGCATGGGCCATCGCTAAAACCCGAAAGGCGACAGGCCGCGCACATGCTCGTCGAGGCGCAGATCGCGATTGACCGATGGCGTGGCGCGTTGGTTGCAGTCGCGCCGCTCGCATAGGCGGCAGTTAACGCCGATGGGCGTGTCACCGGCTTCTTTGTCGATACTGGCCCCGCGCGCATAGACCAATTTCTCGGCATATTTAATCTCGCAGCCCAAAGCGATGGCGAATTGATTATCTGGCACGCCAAAGCCTGAATTGTCGCGGCTTACCGTGCGGGCAATCGAGAAATAGCGCGTCGCGTCCTCCATCTGCACAACTTGGGTGGAGATTTTGCCGGGAATACGAAACGCATCATGCACATGCCAGCGCGGGCAGGTGCCGCCATAGCGAGCAAAGTGAAAGCCACCAGCCGAGAACCGTTTGGAAATATTACCGGCATTGTCGACGCGGATGAGGAAAAACGGAATGCCGCGCGCGCCAGCCCGTTGCAGCGTTGTCAGGCGGTGGCAGACTTGCTCAAAGCTGGTGCCAAAGCGCCGCCCCAATAGGGTGATGTCATATTGATTGGTTTCGGCGGTTTTCAAAAACGCGTCATACGGCATCAGCACAGCGGCGGCGAAATAATTGGCCAGCGAGATGCGCGCCACCACGCGGGTTTCTTCTTTCTCCATGCCCGACTGGCGGATGATTTCCTCAATCGCCGGCATTTGTTCAAAATAAGCAATCTGATAGGCCAGCTGAAATGAGCGCCCCGGTTGGTCGAGCAGCTCGGACAGAAAAATCGTCTGGCGGTGGCGGTCATAGCGGCGCAAGGTGTTGTCCATCACCTCGACGGGGGCGATGCGGGTGTTGACTTTGTGGCGTTCTTCAAGCCGGGCGCGCAGGGCCAGATACGGCTCGTCATGCTCGGCCACCGAGGCTTGGTAGACTTTCTCGGCTTCTTCATCGAGCACTGGAAAATGATTGTGCTGCTGCGAAATGAAATCACGCACTTCTTCCAGTGCCATCAGCGTGCCGGGGTTTTCGGTGGTGCTGCTGCCAGCCAATTGCTCGGCCAGCAAGGAATTATTGCTGCGGGTTTGTAAAAAAGCCTGATACAGCCGCGCCACCGCATCGGCGGCAGATGGGCTGGCGGCGGCGAGGTCTTTTAATTCGTCCTTCGACAGCGGCGCGTCGCGAAACATCGGATCAGAGAACACTTCGTATAATTGTGCTTGCGCGCGGGCTTCCTCATCGCCAGCTAGGCCGCGCGGGTCAATATCGAAGACGTCGATCAATTGTAAAAGAATCTGTGCCGAGATTGGCCGCTGGTCGCGCTCAATCAGATTGAGATAGCTGGTCGAGATGCCCAACGCCTCGGCCATGGCCGCTTGCGTCAAGCGTTGCTCGCGCCGCAGACGACGGATGCGGGGGCCAGCAAACAGTTTGCGTTCAACCAGTTTATTATTGGCGTCGGCCATAATTGTCCTTTACATACAGCGCATTAGGGGCGCTTTTCGCTCTCCGTACGAGACCTAAAGTTTACAATTTTTACATATATAACAAATTTCACCGATTAATGTGTAAACTTTTTTACTTTAATATTTTCAGAGACTTAATCTTGACTCGACATTGCTCTGTCGAATGTGTATGCCACTCTCATCGTTCACTCAAACGACAGGACAGAGAAATGACTAAATACACCGATCTGGTAGCCCAAAATGCCAAAACGCTGGAAGCCAATGGTAGTGGTTGGGCCGCGTTAAATGCGGACTATGTAACCCGCATGCAGTTGCAAAACCGTTTCAAAACCGGTTTGGACATTGCCCGCTATACAGCAGGTATTATGCGTAAAGACATGGCTGACTATGACGCCAATAGCGCTAATTACACACAATCACTTGGTTGCTGGCATGGTTTCACCGCCCAGCAAATGATGATGGCTGTGAAGCGTCACGAAAAAACAACCGATAAGTCATATGTATATTTGAGCGGCTGGATGGTTGCGGCTCTGCGGTCTGACTTCGGCCCACTGCCGGATCAGTCAATGCATGAGAAAACATCTGTGCCAAATCTGATTGAGGAAATTTATACCTTCCTGAAACAAGCCGATGCGCGTGAACTGCGTCACTTGTTTGTTGATCTCGACGATGCCCGCGCCAAAGGCGGCGACGTTGATGCGGCCCTGGCTGCTATCGACAATTACGAAACCCACGTTGTGCCGATTATTGCCGACATCGATGCCGGTTTCGGTAACGAAGAAGCCACCTATCTGCTGGCCAAGAAAATGATTGAAGCTGGTGCCTGCTGCATTCAGATTGAAAATCAGGTGTCTGACGCCAAACAGTGCGGCCACCAAGATGGTAAAGTAACCGTGCCACATGAGGACTTCTTGTCAAAAATCAACGCTGTTCGTTATGCCTTCCTTGAGCTGGGTGTTGATGATGGCGTGATTGTTGCCCGTACCGACTCATTGGGTGCCGGCCTGACACAGAAAATCCCAGTCTCAGCATCTGCTGGTGACTTGGCCGATCAGTACAACTCATTCCTGAAAGTCGAAGAAGTCGCTGACATCTCTGACGTTGAGCATGGTGAGATGACACTGACCCAAGGCGGCAAGCTGGTGAAACCAGTGCGTTTACCCAATGGCCTGTATGCGTTTAAAGACGGCTCTGGCGAAGACCGCGTTGTGCTTGACTGCGTCACCTCGCTGCAAAATGGCGCCGATCTGCTGTGGATTGAAACCGAGAAACCAAATGTCGCGCAAATTGCCGGCATGGTGAACCGCGTGCGTGAAACCATTCCAAATGCCAAGCTGGTGTACAACAACTCACCAAGCTTCAACTGGACATTGGCATTCCGTGAGCAAGTCTATGCTGAATGGGTTGCT
>JAHEIG010000114.1 GCA_024639515.1 Rhodobiaceae bacterium
CCGTGGCATGCAGGTAATTGTCGCCGACCATCACCAAAGCGGCGGCGGGCTGCCGTCTTGTTTTGCGCTGATTAACCCGCGCCGCGCCGATGACACGAGCGGGCTTGGCCATTTGGCCGCCGTTGGAGTGAGTTTTCTGCTGGTTGTCGGGCTCAATCGGGAGTTGCGCCAACGCGGCTATTTTGACACCCGCGACGAGCCGAAACTCACCAGTCTGCTGGATTTGGTGTCGCTGGGCACGGTCTGCGATGTGGTGCCCTTGCAAGGGGTCAATCGGGCGTTTGTTCGCCACGGCGCGCAGGTGATTGCCGAAGGTGGCAATCGCGGCATGGCTGCTTTGGCTCATAGTGCCTCATCGACGCCGCCTTTCGGCACTTATGAGCTGGGCTTTCAAATGGGGCCACGGGTCAATGCGGGCGGGCGCGTTGGGCAAGCCGATTTGGGGGTGCGCTTGCTGTCTAGCGATGACCCAGAGGAAGCCGCCGGACTGGCCGCGCGACTGAATGATTTCAACACCGAACGCCGCGCCATTGAAGCGCAGGTTTTGGCCGAAGCGCATGTGCTGACGGAAGAAAAAATCGCCGCTCATAACGCGCCGCCGCCATTTCTGTTGCTGGCGCGCCGCGATTGGCACCCAGGCGTTATCGGCATTGTCGCCGGTCGCCTGAAGGATAAGTTTCACCGCCCAAGTTTTGTGATCGCGATTGACGAAAACGGCGTCGGCAAAGGCTCGGCCCGCTCGGTCAGCGCGGTCGATATTGGCCGCCTGGTGGCGGCCGCGGTTGACAATAAGCTGATTGAAGCTGGCGGAGGCCATGCCATGGCGGCCGGTGTGACATTGCATGAAAGCCAGATTGCCGGTTTTGAAGCCTTCTTGGCCGAAGAATTGGGCAGCATGTCGCTGGATGGGCCGCGTGAGTTATATGTCGAGGCCAGCTTGACGCCACGCGCCGCCAATCGCGCACTCTACGAAGAATTACAAAAAGCCGGGCCGTTTGGGGCTGGTAATCCGGAGCCGCGATTGGTGTTGCCAGCGGCGCGGGTGATTAAGCCATCTATCGTTGGTGATTCTCATGTCCGCTGTATTTTAGGCGGCGAGGGCGGTGGCCGGTTGAAAGCGATGGCGTTTTCTTCTGTACCGGAGGTAGTGCGGCAGTTGATTTTAACCGCGCAAGAGCCATTGCATATCGCCGGATTCCTGCGGGCCGACGACTGGAATGGCCGCCGAGACGTACAATTTATGGTTCATGATGCCGCAGTTGCGAGAAGTGCTTGAAATCGAAACCAATTGGGGATATATCCTGACCATCCAATCCATGAAGCGCCCTTCGTCTATCGGTTAGGACGCCAGGTTTTCAACCTGGAAAGAGGGGTTCGATTCCCCTAGGGCGTACCATGGCTGGGTTTTCTCAAAATGATTAATTAATTTGGTACAGCGTGTCGTCGCCGTCCCAGTATTTTCTGATGAACTGGTCGCGGCCCGAGCGGTAGCGATAGAATTTATATTTCGTCGCGCTTTTAATATAATAATCCTGATGATAGCCCTCAGCCGGATAGAACTGTTTGGCGTCGGCAATTTCCGTGGCGATCGGGCGTTTGAACTTTTTCGCCTCATTCAACGCCTGCACCGCACCCTCGGCGAGACGCCTCTGCATTTCATTCACCGTATAAATCGCCGAGCCGTAATGGCGGCCACGATCGACAAAACTGCCTTTGCCATCGGTCGGGTTGTGCATCCGCCAAAACGCGCTGAGGAGGGTTTGATAGGAAACCACGTCAGGGTTGTAAATCACCTTCACCGTTTCGCGGTGTTTGGTCGTGCCATAAGCGACTTGCTCATAGGTCGGGTTTTTCTTGATGCCGCCCATATAGCCAGAGATCACTGTCGAGACGCCGTCGATTTTTTCGAAATCGGCCTCGGTGCACCAGAAACAGCCTCCGGCAAAATAAGCAACAGCGCGGTTTTTCATTTTGTCTTCGGCACTGGCCGATAGCGGTGCTAGGGCGCAGAGTGCGGTGAGACATAAAACAGATACGAGATTATTGATTATTTGTCGCATTTTATTCCCTCTCATTTGCTTAAGAGATAGGCACTGAATGTGTCATCTTTACGGTGCGTCAAAGCGCGGGGTCCAGACGCGGGCGCGTTCTTTGCCGAGGAGCCAATCATCGGTGGTGATTTGGCTTTGCAGATTATCGATCACATGGGCGATAAACACCGGCGCGCCAATGGTCAGGCGATTGGGGTTGGTCAGATAGAGATGCGCCCATTTGGCCCCGTCAATCGGGTCGGCATTTGGCCCTCGCTTCACCACATAAAGCTCAACCAATATGCCTTGCGCTTTGAAGTCGCCGCTATTGGCCGCCATCAACAACCATTGTAGGCCTTCCGCCAGCATTGCTTGATCGCTGACAGCGACGCTTTGCATGTGGCTTGCGGCATCTGCCAAGTTTACGATACCGGCTTGTTGTACCAGACATTCGCCAAGCGCCACTTGCGCGTCTTCAAAGCCGCGCCCGCCCTGAGCCAAGGGCCGCAACAGCTCAATCGCGCCAGCGCAGTCGCCCTGGTGTTTCAGGCGGAAGCCATCCCAATAAGGGTTGCGGGCCAAAAGTTTCTCGGCGGCGCGACGGCGCACATTATCGGTTGGCTCCTCGCGCGGAATCTGCGCCTCGGCGACATCCAGCGAAACCAGCGCGCATAGGCTCAAGGAAAAAACAAACAGACGCAGCGGTTTTACCATTTGCCGATATTTTCCATCGACGCCCATGGCTCGGCAGGGGCCAACGCTTGGCCTTTTTGCAGCAATTCGACCGAGACATTATCCGGCGAGCGGACAAATGCCATGCGGCCATCGCGCGGCGGGCGATTAATCGTCACACCAGCATCGGCGAGTTTTTGACACAGCGCGTAAATATCATCGACCTCATAAGCGAGGTGGCCGAAATTGCGGCCTTCATCAAGTTCTTCCGGGTCCCAATTATGGGTCAGCTCAATTTGCGCCTCAGATTGTCCGGGCGGGGCGAGAAACACCAGAGAAAACCGGCCTTCTTCAATATCGTAGCGCCCGACTTGCTCAAGCCCGAGATGGTCGCAATAGAAGGCGAGGGAGGCATCAAGGTCGCTGACGCGCACCATCGTATGTAAATATTTCATTTGGTCGTTCCTTAACTGATATTCTATGGCAAACTATATCGTTCTCTGAGAACAGTTTAGGTTATGGTTCGGCAAAACCAAACACAAATAGTGGGTAAAAGGATAGCGGATGAAACAGGCAGTAGAATTTCAATCAGATGGCACAACCTGTCGGGGCTATGTGTTTTCACCATCGCCGGAAACCAGCAATGGCGCCGGTATTGTGGTGGCGCATGGGCTGGCGGGCACCATTGATGCGGGGATTTTGGAATATGGCGAGGGCTTTGCTGCGGCTGGTTTTCACGCGCTGGTGTTTGATTATCGCGGCTTTGGCGAGAGCGATGGCGATATCCGCCAGCATGTCTCTGTGCCCATGCAGCGGGCCGATTGGCGCGCCGCCATTGCCACATTGCGGGCCCATGATGGCGTCGATGTGGCGCGTATCGGCCTCTGGGGAATGTCGTTTTCTGGTGGTCATGTGTTTTATTTGGCGCATGAGGATGCCGCCATCAAAGCCATCGTCTCGCAAGTGCCAATGGTGGATAGCCATTTGGCGATGACCGTCGGCACTTATCAGCGCGGTGGCCAGCAATCGGCGGCACTTGGCGCGATTGTTCAAGGTGAGATGAAAAACATGCTGCTGCGTCGGCCTTCTAAAATGATTGCTGTGGCACTGGCTGAAGGGGCTGGCCCGCCTGTCTTGGGGGCTGAGGAGGCCGCGATTTATCCGAAAATCGTCGGCCCGAGCTGGCGCAATGAAATCACCGCACGCAGTTTCATCACCGGCAAATTGGCCGACAATAACGCAACCGAGTTGTCCGACACATTCACCACGCCAGTGCTGCTGCAATTGGCTGAAGATGATAAATGCGTGTCTAATGAAGCCATGGTCAATATGGCGCGGCGTCTCGGCCCCGTCGCCCAGCTGAAAAAATACCAAGGCGGGCATTTTGAGTTTCTCAAAGAGCCGGGCCGCCCGCTGGCTTTGGGCGATGCCAGCCAATTCTTCACCGAGCAATTGGCCTCATGAGTTTGGTGTTGCGGCAATGGCTGGATGAAGGCCAACGGGTTGTGGTGTTTACCGGCGCAGGTATGAGCACGGATAGTGGGATTCCTGATTTTCGTAGTCCTGGCGGGGTGTGGACGCGCATGGCACCGATTATGTTTGAGGATTTTCTGGCCAGCGAAGACACCCGCATTGAAGCGTGGAAACGCAAATTTGCTCTTGATGATGAAATCGGCCAGCCGCAACCCAATGATGGGCATAAGGCGATTGCCAAATTGGTGGCGCGCGGCAAGGTCAGCACGGTGATCACCCAAAATATCGACAATCTGCATCAAAACTCCGGCGTAGATGACAGCCAAATCATCGAGCTGCATGGCAATGGTAGCTATGCCAAATGCCTCGATTGCGACTTGCGCCATGAGTTGAGTGACATTCGCCAAGCGTTTTTCGCCAGCCAGCAATTGCAAGCCCCGGGCTGTCAGAATTGCGGGGGCATTGTTAAATCGGCGACCGTCTCTTTTGGGCAAGCCATGCCGGAAGCCGAAATGCTGCGGGCCGAGGAGGCCACTATGCAATGCGACTTATTCCTCGCCATTGGCTCTTCTTTACAGGTGTTCCCAGCCGCTGGCTTTCCGATTATGGCGCGCCATAATGGGGCGCGTTTGGTGATTTTGACCCGCGAGCCGACCGAATTAGATGATGCGGCGTCGCTGGTTCTTAACGAAGAAATAACACCTACCTTGCTAGAACTGGTTGATCTCGACAGTTAAAAAACCGTGTTGCGCGAAGCAATGCGCGAAAATCGACCAATTTTTGACCATGAGGACGGCAAAAATCGCTATTGAGTTGGTGGCGCGCTCAATGTGTGCTAACAACTGCTTCTGTAACGCGTGAACCTAATAATGATTAAAAAGTAGAGGTTTTATGATGTCTTCAGTAGACTCCGCAAAAAGCGATGCGGCTGAGGCGACCCTTATTTAAGGGACAGTAAAGTGGTTTGATCCCGTTAAAGGCTATGGCTTT
>JAHEIG010000119.1 GCA_024639515.1 Rhodobiaceae bacterium
GTCGACGACATTGGTGTTGACCCAGTGGTCAAAGGTTTTGTCGGCTTGGCGCGCCTCGGCCAGCGCAGCGCTGTCTGCCGGAAGCGAGGCGTCAAAATCAGGGTCGGCGAAATAAGCGGTGATGCGGTCAATCTCGGCTTGCGGGACGGTCAGCATTTGCGTGGCGTCGATTTTGGCGAATTCTTCTTCCACCAAGCGGCGCATTTCTTCTTCACCGGTTTCGTGGACGAGAATTTTAATTCGCGCCTTATAAGAGTTATCGCGGCGTCCGAGCATATTATAGACGCGCATGACGGCTTCGAGATAGGCCAGCAATTGCGCGGCGGGCACGAAGTTAGACATCTTTTTGGCAATGAACGGTGTGCGGCCTTGGCCGCCGCCGACATGCACTTCATAGCCGATTTCGCCAGCATTATTTTTCACAATCACAATGCCGATATCGTGCAGTTTAATGGCGGCGCGGTCGTTTTTGTGACCGGTCACGGCGATTTTGAACTTACGCGGCAAATAGGTGAACTCGGGGTGGAAGGTCGACCATTGGCGGATAATCTCAGAGATAATCCGTGGGTCTTCAATTTCATCTGCCACGGCACCGGCATATTGGTCAGAGGTGACATTGCGAATGCAGTTGCCAGAGGTTTGGATGGCGTGCATTTCGACCGATGCCAGTTCTTCCAGCAGGTCGGGAATGCGATCAAGGGCCGGCCAGTTATATTGAATATTCTGGCGGGTGGTGAAATGGCCATAGCCACGATCATATTTGCGGGCGATATGGGCCAGCATGCGCATTTGCTTAGACGACAAGGTGCCGTAAGGAATGGCGACGCGTAGCATATAAGCATGCAGTTGCAGATAAACGCCGTTCATCAAGCGCAGGGGCTTAAACGCATCCTCGGTAATTTCACCGGCGACACGACGGGCCACCTGTCCACGAAATTGTTCTACTCGGTCAGCCACCATTTGGTGGTCAAATTCATCATAACGATACATTGATGTTTCCTATCAGCGCCTAAATGGCGGCCTGTTTACCAAGGTCGAGGCGAATGGTCGGGCCTTTGGCGCGGATGCTCTCGCGCACGCTGGCCGGTTTATAACCTGCCGCGCCATCCTCCAATACTTCAAAGAGATACGCCCCCAACACACGCGATTCAAAATCGGCAGGTGTGGCGCGGGCGAATAAGGCTAAGGCTGCCTCAGCCCCTTCGACCACCTCAGCGGCGGTAAAATTTTCGGCCCATTGCCCATCGGCGGTGAAGTATACCACTTCACCATCGGTGAGGCGGTTTGCCGTAACCGCCTGAAAGCGGGCTCCTTTTGCGCTGTGTTGCGCCATAAACTATCTCCTGAAATATCGTCGAATAATGCCCATTTTCATGGTATTCGTCAAGTTATCCGATAAAACATTGTAGAAATAAATATTCCACAAAATATAATCGTAAATAAGTCTAACGGAAGCTCTCATGCCAGCGTCGTAGGCACAGCCACTCAATCAAACTAAGGGTGTAAAACAGTACAATGCCGACGGCTGACAAAAGCAGCAAAGCGGCAAACATGCTGGCGATTTCAAGCCGGTTACCGGCCTCGATAATCCGCCATGCCAGACCGGTGTTGGCGCCGGAACCGGCGACAAACTCAGCGACCACGGCACCGATAAGGGCCAAGCCGCCAGAGATTTTCGCGCCGGTTAAAATCGATGGCAGGGCGGCGGGTAATTCCAGCGTGGTTAGGCGTTGCCAGCCATTGGCGCGGCTCAGTGTCATCAAATCATGCAATTGCGGGTCAATGCTCTTCAGCCCTTGCGCGCTATTAGTCAGCATCGGAAAGAAGGTGACAATCCACGCGATAATCACCAAAGCGCGCTCGACATTGTCAAATCCGACCCAGATGAGAATCAAGGGCGCGATGGCGACCACTGGCGTGACCTGTAAGGTGACGACATAAGGATAAACCGCCATCTCGGCGGCGCGTGATCGCGAGAAGATGATGGCCAGACCGACGCCGCTGACCAAGGCTAAAAAAAACGCGAAACCGGTGATGCGCAGCGTCACCCATGTTGCGCTGGCGAAGCCGGCGGCATCATTGGCCAAAGCGCTGGCAATGGCTGAGGGGGCGGGTAAGACGAATTTCGGAATCTCGGCATAATCGACATAAAATTCCCAAAACCCGAGCACCAGACAACCGACCAGAATAGGCAAAAGATAACGCATTAGTCTGTCGCCTTCTGTGTTTGGCGGCTGTCTGCTACATCGTGCGCATTGTGGCCGAGTGCATCGGAAATTGTCGTACACGCCGCGTGATAGCTAGCTTGGGTGCGGAAATGGTTGTTGTCTTGGCGTGTCGGCATGGACAAATCGGCGACCAAACGCCCATCGTCGCGCATCACCAATACCCGTTCGGCAAGATAGGCGGCTTCGGTAATCGAATGGGTGACGAAAATCACCGTGCTTTTCGCTTGTTGCCAGATGTCGCGCAAATCATCGTCGAGGCGCATGCGAGTCATCTCATCCAAGGCGGCGAAAGGCTCATCGAGCAGCAACAGGCGCGGGCGGTTGGCCAGCGCGCGGGCCAAAGAGACGCGCATTTTCATGCCGCCGGATAATTGTCGCGGCAGGGCGTCGAGGCGCTCTTGCAGGCCGACCATCTGCAGTGCGTGGCGCACCCGTTGGTCAATCTCGCTTGCCGATAGACCGGCAAAACGCATCGGCATGGCGACATTGTCGTAGACATTGCGCCACGCCAGTAAGGTCGGTTCCTGAAATACATAGCCGGTATCATTATCGCCGGCCCCGACCACCTCGCCATGGCTCGGCGCAATAAGACCGGCGACGGTGCGCAGTACGGTGCTTTTGCCACATCCTGACGGCCCGACCAAAGCGGTGAAACTGCCCGGCTCGAAGCTGCAGGTCAGACCATCAAGCGCGCGATGCTGATTGTCGTAATCGACACAGACATTTTGTAAGCTGAGATTCTGAGGTGTTTCGGTCATTCGGCGGCTACCGCTTGTTGAGCGATAAATTGCGTGGTGAAGGCGGCGCGCCAATCTAGGTCTTCCGGGTAGACGCCGCTGGCCGACATGGTGTCGAAAAATTCTTGCCAGCGGGCGGTGCTCATTGTGCCAATAGCGGCATTATTGGCGACACCACTGGCGACCATGCCGCGCTGGCGCATTTGCGCAATGGCATGGGCGATATTATCGACACTCATTTCCGGGTTGGCTTGCATAATCAATTGATTGCCCGGTGTCGGGTCGCCATAGACAAAGCTGCGCCAGCCTTCGATTGAGGCATCGACAAAGGCTTGCACTTTCTCCGGCTTGCCATCAATCCAATCAGTGCGGGCCAGCACCATAGACGCGTAGCTCGGATAATCATAATCGGCTAGCAGGAAGACCTGCACTTGCGTGTCGCCACGGCTTTCAATGGTATATGGCTCGGAGGTGACATAACCCTGCTGGATGGCTTTCGGGTCGACCAGAAACGGCGCTAAATTGAAGGTGTATTTGCGGATTTGTTTGTTTTTAAATCCATATTTCAGCCGCAGCCATGCCCAGAAAGCGTTAATCGTCGCATCGGCTACCATAATTGGTTTGCCCTTCATATCGGCGAGGGTTCGAATATCGTCGCGCTGATGGGTGATCAGCACTTGCGGGTCTTTTTGAAACGCCGCCATCACCGCTTTCGCCGGCACCCCGGCCTGTACCATATTTAACGGGATGAAGCTGTTCGACCCCATGCCGAAATCAATCGCGCCAGCCCCTAATAATTGCGGGATATTGACCCCCGGACCGCCCGATATAATGGTTACATCAAGACCGGCTTTTTCATATAGTCCGAGGGCTTTGGCTTGGTAAAAACCGCCTTGTTCGGCTTGCGCTTTCCAGTCTGTGGCAAAGCGCACCGGCTCCAAAGCATGGGCCAATGATGCGGCGAGCAACTGGCTCATCAGCAGGCTCATAAATAGGGCGACTTTTTGGATATGGTGTTTCATGCATTTCTTCCGAACGGATTATGTCGTAAAACTGACAGAGACTTGTCAGTTCGTCAATGACGGTCAGTGTGCAGTAGGGAGGTGAAAACGTTTGTCGAAAACAGTTAAAGAATTTTGGCAGACCACGGCGTTGGAGGATATGAGCGAGGCGCAATGGGAGTCGCTTTGCGACGGCTGCGGGAAATGTTGCTTGGTCAAACTGCAAGACGAAGAAACGGATGAGGTGGTCTACACCGATGTCGCCTGCAGCTTGTTGAATGAAAACACTTGCCGCTGCGCCAATTATGAAAACCGCCTGACGCTGGTTGCTGATTGCGTCAAGCTGACGGTCGACAATATAGCACAGCTGAAATATATGCCGCCCAGTTGCGCCTATCGTTTATTGCATGAGGGCAAGGACTTGCCCGCTTGGCACCCTTTGCGCACCGGCTCGCCAGAGGCCATGCGCGCCGCGTCCATGAGTGTGCGGGGGCGGGTTTTGCATGAGGCGAATTTTGATGGTGATTTAGAGGCGCGGGTGGTGTCTTGGCCGCTTGATTTTTCAACCTCGTGAAGGCCCCATATTTGCACTCTAGAGGCATAAGAAAAAATAGAAATTCCCAATCTATGCTCATGCCAAAAATTGCTTGAGCTACTGAAATTAAACAAAAAAATGAAAAGTGTGACGCTGTAATGTAGGCTCTTATAAAGTTCGATTTTACCGCTCGCGTTGGGTCGCTGGCGGTTTTTCTTTGCCTCGTTGCGGATAATTTTCTTGTTGCGGGTAAAATGTCTGCGTTGGGGCGTTACGCGTCCACACCATCTCCAAAAACTCAAAATACCAATGCGAAGTGAACAAGCCGAAAAATTACACTCAGTCCATATAAACCTATTGCAGGAAATTCGGAACGCGCAAAACAACCTGCCGGAAAATATCGAGTATGTGACCGAGGCGTTCGAACGCCATGCCCGCATTATTTCGCTGCTGGTGTGCTCTTTAGAGACGATGTTGAAATTGAAAAAACAAAGAACTCAGGAGCAGACCACAGATAGTGACCCGCACGCGCACCGAATTTGATTTCTCCACAGACCTGCCGACGGCGATTATTCCGGCGCATCATTTTTTCT
>JAHEIG010000125.1 GCA_024639515.1 Rhodobiaceae bacterium
GAATGAATTCAATTTTTAATTTGGCCTTTCGCTGTTGAATGGCGCTTACGACCAACCTGACGGGACAGGAAGCAAAAATCCGAAACCCGACCAGCCGGTTTTTGAAATGTCTGTGCTGAAAAGCTTTAATCTGGGTGGCCCGCCATTGCTGCGCTGTACGGCGCGTGTCGGTTTTGCCTCGATTGACGACCCGCATACTGATGATGGCGCATTTTTCGGCGTTGGCGTTTCGCACGAACCGTTCCACGTTGAATTGCGCAATTACGATTTCGGTGTGTTTGACAGCCAAGTCTTGTCGGTCAGCTATATTTACGATTTTTAGGTCGGTCTCTAACTTGGTTTAAGGGCCCTTGCGTCGCCTTTTTGGTTGGCGCGGGGCTGCTTCCTTTTTCACGCCGGTCTGGTCGGCGACCCGCGCATCAACTTCAGATTGACGCGCAAACGGGTCGTCGGCCACGGCCAATTCTGTCTCCTGTAAACGCTTAATCTCATCGCGCAGGCGCGCCGCTGTCTCAAATTCCAAATCGGCGGCGGCTTCGCGCATTTCGGCTTCAAGCCCTTCAATATGCGCGCGCAAATTACTGCCCAGTAGCGGTGCTTGCTTCTCTTCCATCGCCTCGCGTATGCGATACGGGCCGGGTGCAGCCTTATTATCGCGCTCCGCAATGCCCTCCAGCACATCGGCAACATTCTTCTTCACTGTTTCGGGCGTGATGCCGTGTTCTTCATTATGCGCCATTTGCCGTTCGCGGCGACGGCTGGTTTCGGCCATGGCACGGGTCAGCGAGCCGGTCATCTGGTCGGCATAAAGCAGCACACGCCCCTCGGCATTGCGCGCAGCGCGGCCAATGGTTTGCACCAGCGAGGTCTCAGAGCGCAAAAAGCCCTCCTTGTCGGCATCAAGAATTGCGACCAGCGCACATTCGGGAATATCCAGCCCTTCGCGCAGCAGGTTAATACCGACGAGAATATCAAACGCTCCAAGCCGCAAGTCGCGAATGATTTCAATGCGCTCCAAAGTGTCAATATCAGAGTGCATATAGCGCACACGCAGGCCTTGCTCGTGCATATATTCGGTAAGGTCTTCAGCCATTTTCTTGGTGAGTGTTGTCACCAAAACGCGCTGGGCTTTTTTGGCCATTTCATGACACTCGGCAATCAGGTCATCGACTTGGCTGGAGGCCGGACGGATTTCGCAAGTCGGGTCAATCAAGCCGGTCGGGCGAATGACCTGCTCAACAAACACACCGCCAGTGCGCTCCATCTCCCACGGGCCGGGGGTGGCGGAAACATGCACGGTTTGTGGCCGCATAATGTCCCATTCCTCAAATTTCATCGGGCGATTATCGACGCAAGAGGGCAGGCGGAAACCAAACTCGGCCAGTGTCGATTTGCGCTTAAAGTCACCGCGAAACATGCCGCCGATTTGCGGAATCGTGACATGGCTTTCATCGGTGAAGACGAGGGAATTATCCGGCAGATATTCAAATAAAGTGGGCGGCGGTTCGCCCGGCTTGCGGCCGGTTAAATAGCGCGAATAATTTTCAATACCTGCGCATGAGCCGGTCGCATCGAGCATTTCCAAATCGAAATTCGTGCGCTGCTCCAGCCTTTGCGCCTCCAGCAAGCGGCCTGCCGCTTCAAACTCTTCGAGGCGCGTTTTCAACTCGTCTTGAATACCGATCATGGCCTGCTTCAGCGTCGGCCCGGGCGTGACATAATGCGAATTGGCATAGAGCCGCACTTTTTCCAAATCGCCCGATTTCTGTCCGGTCAGCGGGTCGAACTCAGTCAGGCTGTCAATCTCATCGCCGAATAATTCAATGCGCCAAGCGCGGTCTTCATAGTGAGCGGGAAACACATCAATCGTGTCGCCGCGCACCCGAAAATCGCCGCGCGCAAACGCCAAATCATTGCGCCGATATTGCAGCGCGACCAAATCGGCCAATAATTGCGAGCGCCCGATTTCCATGCCGTGCTTCAGCTCCAGCGTCATCGAGCTATAGCTTTCAACCGAGCCAATGCCGTAAATACATGAGACCGAAGCGACAATAATCACATCATCGCGTTCCAATAGCGCGCGCGTCGCCGAGTGGCGCATGCGGTCAATCTGCTCGTTAATATTGCTCTCTTTTTCGATATAGGTATCGGTGCGCGGCACATAGGCTTCGGGCTGGTAATAATCATAATAAGAGACAAAATACTCGACCGCATTATCGGGAAAGAACCCCTTAAACTCGCCGTAAAGCTGCGCCGCCAACGTTTTATTGGGCGCCAAAACAAGCGCCGGTCGCTGGGTGCGCTGAATGACTTGCGCCATTGTAAAAGTCTTGCCGCTGCCGGTTACGCCCAGCAGCACTTGGTCGCGTTCGCGCTCATTGAGGCCACCAATCAATTCCTCAATGGCGGTCGGCTGGTCGCCCGCCGGTTCAAAGGGCGACACCATTTTGAAGGCGCGCCCGCCCTCAGTCTTTTCGGGTCGGTTGGCGCGATGGGGAATAAATTCGACAAGCTGCCCCTCGCTCATGCCCGGCTCCGGCACCGGAGCCAGGTCACCGCGTCCCGTCAACGACTTGGAATGAGGTTTTTGTTCTTCTGTCATGCCCAGAATATAGCGTCATTTCGGGGAATGTCACATGGCGGCTTTTAGCGGCTTAAATCGAGGCGGCGGCGTTTGGCATCAAGCCGTTCCGCCAGGCGGGTGAGCAATTGGCCGCTCAGCATGGCACCTCAAACAATCAACATATGCAGGCCGAGAAACAGCAAGGCCTGAACAAAACCTCTACTTACGTCGAACATAACAAACTCCATTAGCAAGAAGGCCAATGTGCCGTGCAGCGGTTATTAATCGGTTAACGCGCATCACGTTTGAGGCGGTGGTTTTTGCGCTTGAGCGTCCTTTGCGCCTTGTTTTTGTCGCCTCATCGGCGTAGTTTGCGCGCATTACATTTCCGAGCTAGGAGTTCTCCCATGTCGTCTTTTCTTGCCGATAGTCTTTCGCGGGTTAAACCCTCTGCCACGATGGCGGTAACCGATATGGCGCGCCAATTACGCGCCGCTGGACGTGATGTCATCGGGCTGGGTGCCGGTGAGCCGGATTTCGACACGCCGGAAAACATCAAGCAGGCCGCGATTGACGCGATTGCGCGCGGCGAAACAAAATATACCGCCGTGACCGGCATTGATGAGTTGAAGCAGGCGATTTGCGACAAGTTCAAACGCGACAATCATCTCGATTATGAACCGGCGCAAGTTTTTGTCGCGCCGGGCGGCAAGCCGGTGATTTATGACGCGATGATGGCGACGCTGAACCCCGGCGATGAGGTGGTTATTCCCGCACCTTATTGGGTCAGCTATCCCGATATTGTCAATCTGGCCGGCGGTCAGCCTGTGGCGGTGGAAACCCGCGCCGAGGACGGCTTCAAATTGCAGCCGGAGGATTTGGACGCGGCGATTACCGATAAAACCAAATGGTTTATCTTCAACTCGCCGTCCAATCCGTCGGGCGCGGCTTACTCTGCCGAGGAATTGAAAAAGCTGACCGATGTGCTGCTCAAATATCCGCATGTCTGGATTTTGACCGACGATATGTATGAGCATTTGGTCTATGACAATTTCGTTTTTGCGACACCGGCCGAGGTTGAGCCGCAGCTTTATGAGCGCACGCTGACCATGAATGGCGTGTCGAAAGCCTATTGCATGACCGGCTGGCGCATTGGCTATTGCGCCGGACCGCTTGCGCTGATTAAGGCGATGACCAAAATCCAGTCGCAATCGACCTCCAACCCTACAAGCATCAGCCAATGGGCGGCGCTGGAGGCGTTGAACGGGCCGCAAGATTTTGTTGCTGAACACAACACACATTTCAAACGCCGCCGCGATTTGGTGGTCAAGCTGCTGAACGACGCGCAAGGCATTGAGTGTATCACGCCGGAAGGGGCGTTTTACGTTTATCCAAGCTGTGCCGGTTGCATTGGCAAAACCGCGCCCGATGGCACGGTGATTGACGGCGATGAGGCTTTTGCCAAAGCGCTGCTGGAAGCCGAAGGCGTCGCCGTGGTGCATGGCGAGGCGTTCGGCCTGTCGCCGTTTTTCAGAATCAGTTACGCGACCTCTGACGAAAATCTGGTTGAGGCATGCACACGAATTCAGCGCTTTACCGCAGCGCTGAAATAGAAACCCTTTGCTTTAAGCAACATCCGGCACCAACATAAGCTGGTGCCGGGGTGTTCAATGCCAACCTACAAGAAGTGGCCGCAGCGTATTCGCCGAGGCTATTATATTTCGCCGCCACACCGACCAATGGTCGAAGTGGACAAGTTTCGGCAAAAACAATTACTGAATATTTAACACGTGACACACGGTCTTCTTACTGATGCCGTGCGAGGTCGATTTCGCCTTGCCGATGGCAAGGCAAGCTGGCCCAGAAAATAAATCAGCCGCGTGAGAGTTCGCGCATCGCCCCGTCCAGCCCTTCAAGGGTCAGCGGGAACATGCGGTCATTGAACAATTGCTTGATGATTTGCAAAGATGCCGTGTGCTCCCAATAGCGTTCGCCCAGCGGGTTGAGCCAGACACAGCTTTCGTAAATATCGGTGACACGTTTCAGCCACAGCGCGCCCGGTTCTTCATTCCAATGCTCGACACTGCCGCCCTCATAAGTCACCTCATAGGGGCTCATGCTGGCATCGCCGATGAAAATCACTTTGTAATCGCTGCCATAAGTATGCAGCACATCCCATGTGTTCATTTTCTCGGTATGGCGACGACTATTATCCTTCCACACGCCCTCATAAAGGCAATTATGGAAGTAGAAATATTCCATATTTTTAAATTCGCTGCTGGCCGCTGAGAACAGCTCTTCGCACAGGCGAATATGCGGGTCCATTGAGCCGCCAATGTCGAAAAACACCAGCACCTTCACCTTATTACGGCGCTCGGCAATCAGCTTAATGTCGAGATAGCCGGCATTGGCGGTGGATTTAATCGTGTCGTCAAGGTCGAGCATATCGGCCTCGCCATCGCGCGCGAACTGGCGCAACCGCCGCAGTGCGACCTTAATGTTGCGCGTGCCAAGCTC
>JAHEIG010000017.1 GCA_024639515.1 Rhodobiaceae bacterium
TGCCCGGCCCAGCCACCAGAATCGGTGCGCCTTCTTCGATAACTCCGTCTTTTAGTTTGATGAAACTGTCATCACTCACACGGGTCACAGAATAGGCCATGGCGGTGAAGTCATTCATCAAACAGACTTCATTAATCCGGCATTTTTCTCTGATTTCGCTGGTCCGCAAATGCCAATTGCGATTGGTGAATTTTACTTCGCCATCATTAATCGGGCCAGCGACAGCCAGCACTGCCAAGGATGGACGGTGGCCAATTTTCTCAACAAATTGGTTCATCGTCTCGTCAAAACGGTCAAACTGGCTGGCCGTGAACTTTTCGAAATCAGACAGCACGATACTTTCATTACCGGCTGTGCGCGCAATGGCGAAGCGGGCATTTGTGCCACCAATATCACCTACTAAAAACATTTACCTCTCCCCTCACTCAAAGAGCGACGCGCCGCTTTCGGCGGAGCCGACGCGCTCTTTCAAATTGCTAAATAATTGGCGTCCCAAACCGGCCTGATGATTGGCTTGCGGCATCGGCACGCTCGAACGTTGTTGAAAGTCGCTGGCCTCAATCGAAATGGTTCCAGCAACACTGTCTAATGTGATGACATCGCCATCATTAATTTTTCCCAGCGGGCCGCCAAGCTTGGCTTCTGGCGTCATATGAATAGCCGCAGGCACTTTGCCTGAGGCCCCCGACATGCGGCCATCGGTAATCAGCGCGACATGGAAGCCGCGATCTTGCAGCACCGATAGGGCTGGCGTCAGCTTGTGCAATTCCGGCATGCCATTGGCGGCAGGGCCTTGGAAGCGCAGCACCACAATGCAGTCGCGCTCTAATTCTCCGGCTTCAAAAGCCGCCAGCACATCATCTTGGTCGTTAAACACCCGGGCCGGGGCTTCAACAATACGATGCGCTTGTTTCACCGCCGATGTTTTGATGACGCCGCGCCCTAAATCGCCTTGCAGCAGGCGCATGCCGCCTTCGGCATCAAATGGGGCGTCGCAATCGGTGACAATGTCGCTATCGCCACTGCTGTCTGGGGCCGGGCGCCACACCAGCTCGTCATCTTGCAGCATCGGCTCGCTGGCATAAGCGCTCAGCCCTTGGCCGTGAATGGTGGTCACGTCGTCATGCAGCAATCCGGCTTTCAGCAGGGCTGAGATAACAAAGCCAATACCGCCAGCCGCGTGGAAATGGTTCACATCGGCCTGACCATTGGGATAAACCCGGGTCAGCAGCGGAACAATTTTCGACAAATCGTCAAAGTCTTGCCAGTTGATAATAATCCCAGCAGCCCGGGCAATGGCTGGCAGGTGCAGCGTGTGATTGGTTGAGCCGCCCGTGGCCAACAGGCCGACCATGGCGTTGACCATAGCTTTTTCGTCAAGCACCTCAGCCAGCGGCGTATAGGTTTCGCCGATTTGTGAAATCGCGGCGGCGCGGTGTGTCGCTTCTTCGGTCAAGCGGTCGCGCAATGGTGTGTCTGGTGGAATAAACGAGGCGCCCGGCACATGCAGGCCCATAAATTCCATCAGCATTTGGTTGGAATTGGCGGTGCCGTAAAAGGTGCAAGTGCCAGCGCTGTGATAGCTGTCACATTCGGCTTGCAGCAGCTCGTCGCGGCTTGCTTTGCCCTCGGCGTAGAGCTGGCGAATACGGGCTTTCTCACTATTTGGCAGACCCGAGGCCATTGGCCCAGACGGGACAAAAATTGCTGGCAAGTGGCCAAACTGCAAAGCGCCGATTAACAGGCCGGGGACGATTTTATCGCAAATGCCGAGATATAGGCCGGCGTCAAATGTGTTGTGCGATAACGCAATGGCGGTGCCCATGGCAATCACGTCGCGCGAATAAAGCGACAATTCCATGCCTGGCTGGCCTTGCGTGACGCCATCGCACATGGCGGGCACGCCGCCAGCGACTTGCGCCGTGGCCCCGCATTGGCGGGCCGCTTCGCGGATTAGGTCAGGATAGCGTTGATAAGGCTGGTGCGCCGACAGCATGTCATTATAGGCGGTGACAATGGCAATATTCGGCCAGTTGCCGCCAAGCAGGGCTTGCTTGTCATGGGCGGGGCAGGCGGCGAAAGCGTGCGCCTTATTGCCCGCCGACAGGCCCTCGCGCGACGGCTTGGGGGCTTGCGCGGCGGCCACGCCATCGAGATAGGCGCGACGGGTTTCGGCTGAGCGCTCGATAATGCGGGCGGTGATGGCGTCTAATTGCGGATGCATTATTGGCCCTCCGTCAAGGCAAACACCTGCAGGCGCTCGCCAAGCAGGGCAGCGGCGCGACCAATCGGCGAGGCGGATAAATCATGTGCCATGGATTCTTCAAATAGGGCCAAACGGTCGGCGCCTTTCAAAATCAAAAAGCATTGCGCACTTGTGGCCAAAAAGTGGCCAGTAATGCTCATGCGCTGGAGGTAACGCCCTGTCACCTCGCTGGCCGGTGCGGTGACGCCAGCGACAGACAAAGCCGCATCGCCCGCACTGACGGCGTCATATTCCGGCGCGCCAGAAAACCATGAGGCGGTGTGGGTGTCTGGGCCCATGCCCAAAATGCTTAGGCCAATCGGCGGCAGGGCGTCATAGGCGGCGGCGACTTGCGCCTCGGCTTCATGCGGTGTCGCGTGTGGGGTTTTCATCGGCGTGAAGGGCGCGTGTGCCGCCTCGCCAGCGCATAATGTGGTTTTGATCAATGTGGTGTTGGAGCCTTCATCATCGGCATCAACCCAGCGCTCATCGACCAGCGCCAAGTGGATATCTGACCATGCCAGCGGCGCGGCGCCCAAGGCGTCATAGAATTGGCGTGGCGACGAGCCACCCGATAGCAATAGGCTCTGCTGGCCGCCTTGCGCCGGCAAAGCCGCGCACGCCGCCGCAACCAGTGCGTCGGTCATTGCTGCGTCAGAGTCAAAACGGGTCAGCGTATGGCTCATGCACCGGCCTCATTATTGTCGTCCCACCAAGCGCGACCATCGCGGTCCAGCAGCAGGTTGGCTTGCAATGGGCCGTCTGTGCCAGCGGCATAATGCTCGAGCTTTTGGTCGTTTTCTTGCCATGCTGACAACAGGTCATCAGTCCATGCCCATGCCGCCATGACTTCTTCATGGCCCATAAATAGGGCGAGATTGCCGCGCACCACATCCATCAGCAGGCGCTCATAAGCGTCTGGATATTTCAGCGTCGAGAAGCTGCGGGCATAAGATAAATCAAGCGGAATAGAGCGCAAGGTCATATGCCCCGGGCCTGGCTCTTTGACCTGCATGAACAAGCGCATGCCCTCATCGGGTTGCAGGCGCAGCACCAGACGGTTGGGTTGGTTCTGCCCCTCACCAAACACGTTATGCGGGGTCGATTTGAACTGAATAACGATTTCCGAGCGCCGCGAGGTCATCCGTTTACCAGTGCGCAGATAAAACGGCACACCAGCCCAGCGCCAATTGGCAATCTCGGTTTTGATGGCGGCGTATGTCTCGGTGGTGCTGTCTTGCAGCTCCTCCGGCAATGTGTCGCGATAGCCTTTCACACGCGCCTCGCCAATGTGGCCGCGTGTGTATTGCGCGCGTACGGTATTTTCATTGACCGTGGCGGCGTCGAAGCCTTTGAGGGCGCGCAGGACTTTGATTTTCTCGGCCCGCACATTTTCCGCGTCGAGCGAATTTGGCGGCTCCATGGCAATCAGGCAGAGCAATTGCAGAAGGTGGTTCTGCATAATGTCGCGCACCGCACCGGCTTTGTCGTAATAATCGTGGCGCCCTTCAAGGCCGACTGTTTCGGCAACGGTGATTTGAATGTGATCAATCGTCTGGTTCGACCAAAGCGGTTCGAACAGCATATTGGCAAAGCGCAGGATCAGCAGGTTTTGCACGGTCTCTTTGCCGAGATAGTGATCCATGCGGAAAATATTGTTTTCGTCAAACACCGACTCGACGCCGTCATTGACCAATTGCGCGCTTTCCAAGTCCGAGCCAATCGGCTTTTCCAAAACCACGCGCGATAAGGGGGTTTTCAAACCGGCCGCGTCAATGGCTTTGCAAATCGGCACATATAGGCGCGGGCCAACCGCGAGATAGAAAATCCGTGGGCGGTCATCACCCATGAAACTCTCTTTCACCGGCTGCCAATCGGCTTGCTGGCTGGTCGCGTCGATTTCGTGATAGCGCAGCAGCTTGGCAAAGCCGCTCCACATATCTTCCGGGAAGTCACCATCGGTGGCGGCTTGGCAGCTCTCGCGCACCATATTGAGATAGACCTCGTCATCCATGCGGCTACGCGCAACGCCAATGATGCGACATGTCTCATCAATCTGTCGGTCGCAATAGCGATGGAACAGGGCGGGCAGAAGTTTCTGCCGAGACAAATCACCGGAGACCCCAAAAATCACAATATCAAAGGGATCGACAGGTACAAATTCAGCCACAGTCTCTCCTTCTCTCGTCGATACCCTTTAGATAGACGAAGAATGACAACGTTGTCAAATAACTTCAAGCAACGGTTAAGTTGTAGTTTTGGATAACTTCAACCCCAGATTGTTGCGCCGCGCGCCGCCGCAATATGTCTCACGGACAGCTACCGCGGACCATAATCTCAGTGGCAAACTCATAGTGGCTTTGTTCGCGATCTTTTGTGTCGATCCAGTCGATGATTTTTTGCGCCGAGAACTTGGCCATATCCTCAATGGGCTGGGCTAAAGAGGTGATCGGCGGCCACATGGCGCGGGCGAAGGCGCTATCGTCAAACCCGACAACGCTCATTTCTTCGGGCACTTTTTTGCCGGCCCGCAAGGCGGCGATGATGGTGCCGATGGCCATTTCGTCATTGGCGGCAAACACGCCGGTGATGTTTTTGTTCGATTTGGCCAAAGCGTTAAACGCGGTAAAGCCCGACTGCATCGAGAAATCGCCGCCAATGCGCATCATGTCTTTGCGCTTGAGGCCATGGGCTTCGACGGCGGCCCAAAAGCCAGCCTCGCGTTGGGCGCTGGCAGAGTGCGAATCGAGGCCGCTGATAAAGGCCAATTTGGTGTGGCCACGATCGATCAAGAACTCGGCCATTTTCTGACCAGCCATTTTTTCATCAATGAAGACATTGATACAATTGCGCTTTTTCACACCGGGCGAAATCAGCGCGCAGGGTATGTCGCGTTTTTCAATCTCGCGAATGACCGCTTTGTCATCGCTAATTGGCGGCGACAAAATCACCCCATCGACCGGATTGCGGGTCAAATAGTCAAGCAGTGCGTCCTTATAGCTACGGTTTTTCAGCTTCAGGCGTTCGGCCACCGCATAATAACCCTGCTCAGAACAGGCCTCGCGCATGCCGTCATAAATCCCCGCCAGATAATCCATATTCGGGTTGTCATAGAAGTGAATGAGCACAAAGGAGCGCTTGCTGGCCAGCTGGCGGGCTGAGATGTTGGGCCGATACCCCAACTCTTTGGCCACACCAAGCACCAAGTCCCGCTTTTGCTGGCGGACATTTGGCGAGTTATTAAATACCCGCGACACTGTCTTAATCGACACGCCCGCTTTTTGCGCAATGTCTTGGATTGTTAGATTCTTATCTTGCGCCATTTGCTTCCTCTATGCCCCTAATTTATCGATGATTCCAAAACTCTCAACTCATCGAATTATGGGCAGCTCACGCCTTCCCCTTTTGTCAGCGTTACCTCGTGCAAGCTCAGCGACAGCGTGCCATCGGTTTCAAGGCTCATCGGAGACTGCACCGCTTTCGGGTCGAGACCGGCTTCGGTAAAGCAGGCCAGCGGCAGGTCAAGCTGTTGCCATTGACCAATTTCTTGGGCTTGCAACAAAGTGCCAATGTCGAGATTGGCTTTGCAGTTATCACCGCAGGCCATGCCCAATGTCACCGCATCGCTCGGCGCTTGGTCAAGACGATAGGTCATGCGCAGAACAAGGTGTCCTGCCGGGGCAAGGGTTGTCAGATCGACCGCGCGCTGGGTTTTCAGCATCGCCACGCCGGTCTGTCCGCCTTGCCAGCTGAGCTGGCGCGAGTCTTCTTGGGCTTTATAATCGACACCGCGGGAGCGCACGACACCGCCGAGGCTGGTCATGTTGAACGGCCCTGCCGGTGTTTTCCAATTCGAGCTATCGCCAAGGAAGAAGCTGAACGGTGCCCGCGCTTCGCCTTTGCTCAGCAAGGCGCCACTAAACCCGCCATCGGCTGAGGCCAATTTATAGTCTTCCGAGAGGGCGGCGGTGCTGGTGGCTGAGGCATAGCTCAGACCAAATCCGAATGGAAACTGCACGCCGTCTTCACTGGCTTGGTCAATCGGCAGGCCACGCCCGTCAGACGGCCATGTGAAGGGCAGTTTACCGACAAAGTCATAGGCGGCTTGCTCGACCAAAACATCGGCCACGCCAGCCCCTTCCGTGCCCGGCAACCAGGCCACGACGAAAGCGTCCGAGCGGTTAATATGCGGATTCACAAAAAGCGGACGGCCAGTCAGGAACACTGAGACGACCGGCACATCATGGGCCTGCAACGCTTGCAAGACCGCCAAATCTGAACCGGTGGAAAATTCGTACACCGCGTCGCTCATGTCGCCTTTGAACTCGGCATAAGGTGTTTCGCCAAACACGAAGATCACCACATCCGGCTTATTGTCTGCTGTCAGGCCGTCAGCATTGGCGGCCCAGCTAATGCTGCCGCCGGTTTCTTCAACCGCTGCTTTGAGGCCGGCATAGATGGTGTCGCCGTTTTCAAACTCACTATTGGCGTTATTGTCGCCTTGCCATGATAGCGTCCAGCCGCCGGTTTGTTGTTCCATTGAGCGCGCCGCCTGACCAATCACCAAGACGTTTTGGTTGGCTTTAATCGGCAACGCCGCCTCATTATTTTTCAGCAGCACCAAAGATTTGCGAACTGCGTCGCGGCCAACTTCGCGGTGCGCGTCTGTGCCCAAATTGGCGCGCGCTGTGCCCGCCCGCTCAGACGGCAGACCGGCATCCAACAGACCCGAGCGGATTTTTACCCGCAAGATGCGCAGCACGGCTTCATCGAGCCGGCTTTCGGGCACGGTGCCGTCTTTCACTTGCGCCAATAGGCTGGTGTAAATGCCTTTCCAGCTTTCTGGGGCCATATACATATCGACACCGGCGAGAAACGCTTCAGGGCAATCGGTCGGGGTGCAGCCGGGGATTTCGGCATGGCCGTTCCAGTCACCAATCACAAAGCCGTCAAACCCCATCTCGTCGCGCAAGACATCGGTAAGCAGCATTTTCGAGCCGTGCATTTTCTCGCCATTGACGCTTGAGAAAGACGCCATAACGGTTTGCACTTCATTGGCAATGGCGGCATGATACGGATAGGCGTGGATGTTTTTAATGCTGTCCAGCGTGCCGATGGTGTCGCCCTTATCAATGCCATATTGCGTGCCGCCGTCGCCGACAAAGTGCTTGGCGGTGGCCACGACATGGTTGCCATCGAGGAAGCTGTCAGCACCGGGGATGCCTTGCAAACCTTGCAAGATGGCTTCGCCGAGTTCTGAGACAATGCGCTGGTCTTCTGAATAGCTCTCATAAGCGCGGCCCCAGCGGTCGTCTTGGGCAACCGCCAGTGTCGGGGCAAACACCCAATCCAGCCCAGTGGCTTTTACTTCTGTTGCAGTGACTTGACCAATGCGGCGCAATAAATCGGCGTCGCGGGTCGCGCCCAAGCCTACGTTATGCGGGAAAATAACCGCCATTTGCAGATTATTGTGCCCATGCACCGCGTCGGTGCCCCAGATCGCCGGAATGCCGACGCCACCATCTGAGGTGTCGGTTGAGGCGCTCCAATAAGCGTCGGCCAGATCGACCCATTCTTGCCACCTGGAGGTTTTGCCGCCGCCGGGGGCCGAGTTGCCGCCATTCAGAATAGAGCCGAGATGATAATCTTTTACATCTAGCGGCGAGACAGTTGAGATGTCGCCTTGAATCACTTGCCCGACTTTTTCCTCGAGGCTCATGCGCTGCAATATGTTTTGAGCGCGTGTGTCAATTTCGTCAGCCTGTTCGCAAGCCGTGGCCAGCGTTGCAAAACCCAAGGCCATTAACAGGCGGGCTGGCTTGGTGAAAATCGCTGCTGCAGAGAATCCTTTGGCGTTGTTTTTGCGTGTCATATCAACTGTGTCCTTCTTAAAATCTAGATAAACGCATGTGGCCGTGTTCCCCCAGCCATAAAGCTAAGCCGAAACATAGTCAGAAGCTGACAGCGTTGTCAAACAAACCTCGTTTTGTCTGTGTATAAGCACAAGCAAGCTGTGACATTTTTGCCGCAAAGATGATTAAATTGTGCAAAACTTTGCCGCGCCAAGCCCCTGTGAAAGGCCACCAACACCCGCTTGACGCGCCACAAAAATGTACTATTTCATATACTTAGGTAGACGGCGGAGACGTCTGACCGGGGCAAGTCCATGGCTGGCGGCGGTTTAGATGACAACGCGGGTCAATTCTTAATTGACAGCGATAGACAAAATTTCGTTTACTGCCGCAATTCTCGAATTTCCGTATCTCGAGATGTGTAGAGTACCCAGTCATTGTTGGCTTGGGTGTATGTGGAGGAAAGTACCATGAAGTTCATTAACGGATTTGCGCGTGGGCGCAATGTGGTTCTGGGGCTAGCAGTGGCTTCGATGACAATGACGTCATCTATCGCTTTGGCTCAAGAAGCAGCAGACGCAACCGATGAGGTTGTTGTTACAGGTATTCGGAAGGCTCTTGAAAGCTCCGTTGACCTGAAAAGAAATGCCAAAGGTATTGTTGATTCAATTTCAGCAGAAGATATGGGTAAGTTCCCAGACACGAACTTGGCTGAATCACTGCAACGCGTAACTGGCGTATCGATTGATCGTAACCAAAACTCGGGTGAAGGTCAGTCAGTGACCGTTCGTGGTTTTGGTGCAGACTATAACTTGGTCACTTTGAATGGCCGCATGATGCCGACGTCAACCTTGGGTGACTTCGCTTCGGCACCAAGCACACGTTCATTCAACTTTGGCGACCTTGCTCCTGAAGCTGTAGCTGGTGTCGACATCTACAAGACGTCGAAAGCCTCAGTCGCTTCTGGTGGCATGGGTTCAACCATTAACATCCGTACATCTCGTCCGCTTGACGCGCCAGGCTTCAACGCCACGGCAGCCGTTAAAGGCATTGATGATCAGTCATCAGAAGAGTCGTATGACACGGAAACCTCAGTGCTTATCTCGAACACGTTCTTGGACGATCGTATCGGTATTGCGTTGACAGCCATTAGCTCATCTTTGAGCCACACAAATGCCTCTTACCGGCATCAGTGGAGCCCGTTCGAAGATATTGCTGGCAACTCGCTGGCAGCCAATGACGAAGCAACCGACGTGTTGAACGGCGTTAATCCATTGACCGGCGACACGGGTATCGAAGCTGGTACGTTGATCGCCAACATTAACGGTGCCGCAGGTTACTACATCAATGACCTCGAGCAGGAACGTGACAATTTTCAGTTAACTTTCCAGGCTCGTCCATTTGATAACCTGACACTGACTTATGACAATGTTGTTGCCGAGCTTGAGCATCAGGTTCGCAGTCGTGACTTGACTGTTTACATTGCCGAAGGCGTTGGCAATAGCCGCACCTCGACGTCGGTTTACAGCGCCAATGGCAGCAACCCTGCTTCAATTGAAAGCCTGGCTTATAACCACGCCGACATTTTCGGTGCCTACAACAGTTCTATGGGTCTGCAAAAGAACGTCACGGAACTGGATGCGCATGGCTTCAATGCAGAATGGGATGTCGACGAAAACCTTACTCTGAGCCTCGATATCAGTACTGCGACGTCAGAAACCAAGCCGGATAGCCCATATGGCTCAATGGCTTACATCACGACGTCAGCAAAAGTAGCGCAAACAGTAGACATCGACTACTCGTCTGAGCTTCCTGTTATCTCAATCGGTGGCGAACATACAGATCTCGGCGGCACCTATAATGGCGCTAATGCAGGTCTTGATCTTTATAATGCCCACCGTTGGCTCGCCGGCGCGGACAATGTGTTTGCGTATAATGAAAACGATCTTGATCAAATCCAAATCAACGGTAGCTACGATGCCTCAGGCTCTAGCTTCAGCAAATATGTTGACGTGGTGGACTTTGGTGTAAGCTTCTCTGAGAACGATGTTTCAACTGGCTTCTTCCAGCAGCCAGCCAACAACACAGACGGTATTCAGGCCCCAGCATGGGACCAGTGGCCGAACTACGGTGTATACTTTTCTGTGGCAGATGGTCGTGACGCATTTTTCTATCAGGCGCACACCGAAGAGTTACAACCGTACTTTAGTGATCTGAACGGCGCTTCTGCCATTCCGAATACAATTTTGAATATTCCATATGAAGAATTATTCGACATGTATACGATTTATGGCGCGTTCTCTTGGAATGACGGGCAAACCGACATTTGCCGAAACAACACTCTGGCTGGTTGCTCTGACTTCACCTATACGCAGCAGCGTAAACTGGAAGAGAAAACCACAGCATTGTATGTGCAAGGTAGCAAAGATTTCGAATTCTTCGAAAAACCAGCTTCTATTGTTGCTGGCCTGCGCTATGAGCGTACCGAAGTTGTGTCGCAAAACTACATTCCAACTTACAGCGGAACACAAATCACAGGGGCCGACAGCGTAACAGCTCAAGCAACCGGAGCCTCAGCGTTCTTCACAACTGAAGGTGATTATGACTACTTCCTTCCGTCCATCGACTTTGACATGGACCTTCGTGAAGACGTCAAGCTCCGCGCTTCTTTGAGCCAATCAATTGCTCGTCAAACATATGACAAATTGGCTGGCGGCGTTGCCATCAACACAAACATTCTTAATGCCAAAACCGGCCCGAATGAGTATCAAGGGTCTGGTTCAGAAGGTAACCCGAACCTTGAGCCGTTCGAGTCAACCAACTTCGACCTGTCGGCCGAGTGGTATTATGGTGCTTTGAGTTACGCCAGCATTGGTTACTTCACCAAAGAGACCCAGAACTGGGTTGGTACAGGCAACCGCTACGGATCAGTTCAAGACATCCGTCACGCTGCCTACACTGATGGTGAGCTGAATGGCGCTGCCAATGGCGTGCAGTCAACCGAAGACAACGATCTGGCCATTTTCAATGTTTCTTACAACGCGTCATCGAACCGTAAGGAAACCATTGATGGCTTGGAACTGGCTATCCAGCATGACTTTGGTGATTACAACCCTGTGCCATTCATCGACCTGACTGGCTTTGGTATCATTGCCAACATGACCATTGTTGACAGTGACGCAAGCTACAACAATCAGACTCCGAACTCGGAAAATGAAGGTCAGTTTGCTGTGGTCGGCATTAGCGATAGTCACAACCTGATTGCTTACTATGAGCGTTTTGGTTTGAGTGCGCGTGTTGCTTACAACTGGCGTGATCGCTTCCTCAACTTCCAAGGTGCGTCTTCAGGATACACTGAGGAGTATGAGCAGCTTGATGCCAACGTGACTTATTCAATCCCAGGTACCGCATTCTCATTGAGCTATGACGGTCTTAACCTGACTGAAGAAGGCCGCGAAACGTTTGAGCGTAACAACCCGTCTTACAAAACTTGGGTAAGCCAGGGCCACGCGAAACACATCGTAGGTATTCGCTGGAAGTACTAAGGCAACAACTATCCTTGGATAGAACATGAGCAATGGGGGCGGCGTCGAGATAACCAGCAGTGGTTTTACCGGCGCCGCCCTTATTCATTCTACCGGCCCGCAAGGGCTTTTAAAGACAGTTTCAAATTGGGTCATGTGACCCTGCAACGGATTTTACACTATGCGCGCACTTGCTACGTCTCTGGCCATTTGTGGCCTCAGCCTCTCAACCCTGTTATCGCCTCTGGCCGCGCAAGCCGATGAGGTTGACGCGAAATGGGCCTTGGTTTGGGCTGATGAGTTTAACGGCACGTCTTTGGATATGGACAAATGGTCATATGAAGACGATTGCTGGGGCGGCGGCAATTTAGAGCGCCAGTGCTACACGACAAAAACCGAGAATGTCGAGGTCAGCGATGGCCTGTTGACCATCCGCGCGATTAAGAAAAGAACCCGTGGCTTTGCCAATACACGCGCCGCGCGCGATGGCGAAGTGGCGTTATCACCAGGCAGCAAACGCTATGAGCGTGTGCGCCGGCCGTTTTCATCTGGCCGCATCGTCACCCGCAATAAGGGCGACTGGACCTATGGTCGCATTGAAGCGCGGATGAAATTGCCAACCGGCCAAGGCCTGTGGCCAGCCTTCTGGATGCTGCCGACCGAATACGCTTATGGCGGCTGGGCGGCGTCTGGCGAGATTGACATTATGGAAGCGATTAACTTGGGCATGACCTGTGAGACGTGCGAAGGCGGGCGCGAAGACCGCGTCCACGGCACGCTGCACTTTGGCGGTCGCTGGCCGGATAATGACTATAGCGGCGCCGAAGTGCATTTACCGGCACCGGTTGACGGCTTCCACACCTATACGGTTGAGTGGAGCGCCGGTCGCATGGATTGGTATGTGGACGGCAAGCATTTTTCGACCAAAACGGCCGATCAATGGCACACTGAGAACGTCAAAGGCACACCGGGTTTTGATGCGCCTTTTGACCGTCCTTTCCATATCATTTTTAACCTCGCGGTCGGCGGACGTTGGCCGGAAGGGGAAAATGATGTTGGCTATTTCGCCACCGACTTTCCAAAGGAAATGTTGGTTGACTGGGTGCGGGTCTATCAGTGCGCTGATGACCCTGACACAGGCAAGGCGTGCCAACGCAATTAAAAGAGGAACAGCGACGCGGCCTTATCGGCGCTTGTCGTAGAGTTTTGAACGTCGTCAGTGATACCGAGGAGGGGGGCTGACGGCATAAACGGGAGAAAGAGTTATGCTTTCAACACTTGATTTATCAGTTATCGGCGTTTACGCGGCGGTTCTGCTGGCGGCGGCGCTTTATGTGTCGACACGCAAAACCACTGGCGATATGTCCAGCGAAGATTACTTCTTGGCTGGCAAGTCTTTGCCGTGGTGGGCCATTGGTGCGTCTTTGATTGCGGCGAATATTTCGGCCGAACAAATCATTGGCCAGTCGGGGCAGGGCTTTGTCGTCGGCTTGGCGATTGCCGCCTATGAATGGCAAGCAGCGATTGTGCTGATTATTGTCGCCAAATACTTTCTGCCGATCTTCTTGGAAAAGAAAATCTACACCATGCCGCAGTTTCTCGATCAACGCTTTGGCGGGTCGATTAAATCACTGATGGCAGTGTTCTGGGTTGTCTTGTACACGGCGGTTAATTTGACCGCTGTTCTGTGGCTCGGTGGTTTGGCGCTGAGCGCGCTGACCGGCTGGGATGTGATGTATGCGATGACTGGCTTGGCGGCCTTTGCGGTGATTTATTCGCTATATGGCGGCCTGAAAGCCGTGGCGCTGACTGATATTATTCAGGTGGTGGTGCTGGTTGCTGGCGGCTTCGCGATTACCGGTATTGTGTTGTCGCAAGTCGGCGCGGGCACTGGTATTTTCGGCGGCCTCGGCATTTTGATGGCCGATATGCCGGGTCACTTCAAAATGATTTTGGCCTCTGATCACCCAAGCTACGGCAATTTGCCGGGCATTTGGACGCTGCTTGGCGGCTTATGGGTGTTGCACTTCTCTTATTGGGGGTTCAACCAATACATCATCCAGCGAGCATTGGGGGCGGAGAGCCTCGGCGAAGCGCAAAAAGGTCTGGTGTTTGCCGCCATTCTGAAACTGCTGATTCCGGTGATTGTTGTGATTCCGGGCATTGCGGCTTTGTATCTCGCCAAAAATGGCCAGCTTGATATGGCGCGTCTGACGGCCAGCCCTGACTCGACCTATGGTATTTTGATGGGTCTGGTGCCGGAAGGTCTGCGTGGTCTGGTGTTTGCCGCTTTGATTGCCGCCATTGTGTCGTCTTTGGCGTCGATGATGAACTCCATCTCAACCATTTTCACCATGGATATTTACCGCGATATGCTGGCCAAAGGCCGCAGCGAGGCCCATTATGTGTTGGTCGGTCGTTTGACCTCGGTGGTTGCCATTGTGATTGCCGTGTTCTTGGCCAAGCCGTTTTTGGGCGGCATGGAAAGCGCCTTCCAAACCATTCAGGAATATACTGGCTTCATCGCCCCGGGCATTGTCTCGGTCTTCTTGCTCGGCATGTTCTGGAAAGGCTGTAACGCGCAAGGTGCTTTTGCCATGTTGTTCGTTTCTATCGTGGCCAATGTCGCGTTGAAATTCGCGGCGCCAGATCTAGCCTTTGTCATCCGCATTTGGCTGGTGTTTATGAGCTGCTTGGTCACTGGTTATGTGGCCTCACGCTTGGCAGGGCCAGCACCAGCAGAACGGGTGATTGTGCTCGGTCAGATGAACTTTGCGACATCAACTGGTTTCAACCGCTCAGCCTTGGCGCTGACGGCCATCCTCGTCGGCATTTACGCAGTCTTCTGGTAAGACGGTGAGCGCTTTACGCCTGCCTCATTTATTGGTTTTTGCGCTCAGCCTGGTTGTGGCAACACAACCGGTGCTGGCGCAATCTGCCAGCTATCGCGGTTTCGACGAACGCGTCGGGCAAACCGCCTTACCGCTATGGGGCGGGGTTCAGCTTGAAGATTTAGCGGTTAATCCGCACAGCCGCAGTTTAGAAATCTCTGTGCCCGTGCCGATGCTGCCAAATGTCAGTTTTCATCGTCAGGCTTATGAAGTTGAAAACAGCTTCGGGCGGGTTGAGCAGATGGGCGGGTCGCAAACGGTGCGGGCTGCTTTGCCATTTGGCCTGACCTTAGAAGCTGGTGCCATGGTCGATGGCTTTGGCAATCGGCAAAATGACTTTGTCGGCCTGACCTTTAGATGGTCAGATTTGCGCCACCATCATAGCCGCTTGGCGCGCTATAAGGCTGGCCCTATACCGCGCGAGGAAACGTCTTCATCGGGCGGCTTCCCGCTGCTGAAAACCGCAGGCACCATCGCCTTAATTGCCTTATTGGCTGGCGGCGGTGGCGGTGGCGGCGGCGGTGATCCTGCACCTAATCCAAACCCAAATCCGGGGGATGGCACATGGACGCTGGTATGGAGCGATGAGTTTTCCGCCTCGGTGTTGGATACCAGCAAATGGAACACCACAGACAGTTATAATAGGCCGCAATGTTTCGGCGGCTATAATGATGAGCAGCAATGCTACACCTCAAGCCCGAATAATATCAGCATCGTCAATGGCCACCTTGTTTTGACGGCGCGCCCTGAATCGGGTCTTGATGAAGACCGCACCTATACCTCTGGGCGTATTCAAAGTGCCGGTAAGGGCGACTTTACCTATGGCAAGTTCGAGGCGCGTATTAAATTGCCGGTTGGGCAAGGCTCTTGGCCGGCTTTCTGGATGCTGCCAACAAACCCTAGCTATGGTGGCTGGCCGGAATCCGGCGAAATCGACATTATGGAAGCGATAAATCTTGGCGTCGAGGGCGAGCGCGCAGTGCATGGCACAGCACATTTTGGCTACCCGAAAGGCCAGGTTGGCGATAAGACGTATCTTGACGATATTAACGCCTTCCATACCTATGCAGTTGAATGGTATCCCAATGAAATGCGCTGGACCATTGACGGCACGCAATATGCCTCAGCCACACAGGGCGAGTGGTATAGCAGCGGGGCGCAAAATGATGCGAATGCGCCGTTTGACCAGCCGTTTCACATGATCCTCAATTTCGCGGTCGGCGGCAGATGGCCGGGCGATACCGATGGCACGAATTTCCCGCGTCAGATGGAAGTCGATTATGTGCGGGTCTATCAATGCGAGGGCAGTTCCGCCTCATCTTGCAAAAACTAGGCGCCTAATGGCCACCGCCAAAGGCACCGAGTTTCACGTCATAATCAACCGCTAGCTGATAATCAGGGTCGTCATCGCTATCGACAATCAACTGTCCGGCCCGCGTCAGCAGGTTGTGGCAGTCACGGCTTAGGTGCCGCAACATGACACGCTTATTGGCTTTGTGATATTTCGCGGCAATATCTTCAATCGCCTGCAACGCCGATTGGTCAACCACGCGCGAGCCTGCAAAATCAATAATCACCACATCTGGGTCATTCTCGACATCGAATAATTCGCGGAAGCTGCTGGCCGAGGCGAAGAATAGCGGGCCTTGAATGTCATACACCAAAGCCCCTTCTTCGCGCACTGAGGGGCGGGTTGAGGCGTGAATCCGCTTGGCGGCGTTCCACGCATAAACCAGAGCCGACATAATCACCCCAACCACCACGGCGACCGCCAAGTCAGCCACCACGGTGACACCGGTGACGGTGATAATCACCAGCGCGTCGGCCAGTGGTACTTTGACCAGCGTGCGGAAGGAGTTCCAAGCGAAGGTGCCGATGACCACCATGAACATGACGCCCACCAGGGCCGCAATCGGGATTTGTTCAATCGCCGGTGACGCAAACAGGATGAAGCTGAGCAAGCACAAGGCGGCGACAATACCGGCAATGCGCGTGCGCCCGCCGGATTTTACATTAATCATCGACTGGCCAATCATCGCGCAGCCGCCCATGCCGCCGAAAAAGCCGGTGACAACATTGGCCGTGCCTTGGGCCAGACATTCTTGCGAGGCGCCGCCGCGCTGCTTGGTCATATCGCCGACCAAATTTAGCGTCAGCAGGCTTTCAATCAGCCCAATGGCGGCCAGCACCAGCGCATAAGGGAAAATAATCGTCAGCGTTTCCAGTGTCATCGGCACGCTGGGAATGGCGAAATCTGGCAGCCCGCCAGCCAATGCCGCCAAATCGCCGACCCGTGGCACTTGCATATCAAAGCCAATCACCACACCGGTGATCACCGCAATGGCGGCTAACGGAGCGGGAATAACCTTGGTCAGTTTCGGGGTCGCCCAGATCACCGCCATGGTCGCCAGAATTAACCCCAAAGTGATGGCCAGCGTCGTGCCGCTCATCCATGTTTGCAGGCCATTGGCGTCGGTGACTTTGAATTGTTCCAACTGCGCCAGCCCGATGACAATGGCCAAACCATTGACAAAGCCAAGCATCACCGGATGCGGCACCAGACGGATAAATTTACCCCATCGCAAAAACCCTGCGATAAGCTGCAACAGCCCCATCAGCACCACCGAGGCGAATAAATATTCTATGCCATGCTGCGCCACCAGCGCCACCATGACCACAGCCAGCGCTCCGGTGGCACCCGAAATCATCCCCGGGCGGCTGCCGATGAGGGCGGTGATAAGACCAACCATGAAGGCGGCATAGAGGCCGACTTGCGGCGGCACACCGGCAACAAAAGAAAACGCCACCGCTTCTGGCACCAGGGCCAAGGCGACGGTCAGCCCCGACAAGGCATCAATGCTTACTTGGCGGCGGTCTAAGCTAGGGACGGATTGGGCACTATAGGCATTGCCGGTGAGCAGGCGGGCGAACCTGCCAGAAAGAGATAGCGTCAAAATATACTCGTTTGCAAAGAGGAAAGATGCGCGAGTTATACAGTTATTTGGCCAGAATACCAGCCAAGTCTCTGGCGCTGGGTTGGCCGGCTCGCCAAGCCGCCCCCGATGCTGGTGGTTTCTATCACTGGCACGACGTCGCGGCTTTTTTGGTTGTTTGCCATGCGGCATGCGAAAAACACTAGACCCGACACGATGGCGCGACTAGTGTGGCGTCTATGTTGCAACGATCGACATTTCTGACACTCTTACTGGCGGTGCTGTTTCTAGGCACGATAACGCTTGAGCACGCCAGCCACCACGATGCAGCGGCGCATAGTGGCGAAATTGAGTGCTTATTTTGCGATAATAAAGATGCACAGGCCGGTACTGACATTGATGTTGCAATCGTATTGACCTCAGTTGCCACCCTCGGCTGGCAGCTCAACCAAAGTAAAACCCATTTTACCGCCCAGAGCTATTATTCTCGCGCCCCTCCGCGCATCTGAAATTTCACTTATTTCACATGCTAATTAAAGGAGGATGCTATGGAAAAGCGTCTGTTCGCCCTATCATTAATGGGCTCACTTGTTGCCAGCGCCAGCTTGGCACAAGACAAAGTTGATGAAATTGTCGTTGAATCGGCAATGACCAATCAAACTCAAGTTAATCAAAACGATGTCGCGCGTATTTTATCTGCCAAAGACATTAGTCAATTCGGCCACCAAAACTTTGGCACCACACTCGATAGCACCCTTGGCGTGACATCGAGCAATTACGGTTCGGCGGTTGGTCAGCCGGTCATTCGTGGCCTGTCAGGCAATCGCATCACTGTTTTGCGCAATGGCATCACCGTGCAAGACGTCTCAGGTCTGGGTGCTGACCACAGCAATGATCTTGATATGAACAATGTTCAGCAAATCGAAATCATCAAAGGCCCGTCATCGCTGCTGTATAAAAGCGGTTCAGCTGGCGGCATTGTGAATGTGATCGACAACACTATCGCCCGCAGTGATTTCACCGAACGCGACCTATCAGTAGCTTTGGATATTCAAGCGGTCAATGATGGCACGACGACAAGCGGTCACTATCACGAGAATTTGGGCGGCTTTAATGTCAGCCTCAGCCTCGCCGATACGCAATTTGATGATTATGAAATTCCGGATGGCGCCGATGACGAAACCGGTCTCCAGTCGCTAATGAACTCTGACTATGGCAACACGGCAGAGCAGATTGGTATTTCTAAAGTCGGCACATGGGGCTATTTCGGTCTGTCTTTGCAACAAAATGAAGGCACATACGGTATTCCTTTCCATGGTGAAGAACATGATGATCACGCTGATGAGGGTCATTCTGAGGAAGCCGAGCTTCTCGAAGATGATGATCACCACGACGAACACGGTGAGGAGCGCATTCTCGCGGTTGTCGATTCTGAGACCGTCACATTGGAAGGCTCATACAACGTCAACGGCGGTTGGCTGAACAGCATTGATTATCACTATCGCGGCAGCGACTACGCCTTGACCGAGGGTCACGCCGGAGAACCCGACGATAGCACGCGGTTTGAAAATGACGCTGACGAATTTGGTGTGCTTTTCAAATCTGAAAACGATGCCGGTGCGCAAACCATTTTGCTGAACCATGTCACACAAGATATCTCTGTGGCTGGCGCCGAGGTTTATATGGCACCGTCGGAAAGCGAAGAAACAGCGCTCGGCTATTACATCAGCCGCTCGCTTGGTGGGCTGAGCCTTGATGCCGCCATTCGTTATGACCATGTGACCCGCGACGGCTCAATTGATGATGAAGGCGATGTGACCTTCTACGATATTGATTACAACAATGTCAGCTATGCCGTGTCTTTCGGTAATCTGTCTGATGGTCCGGTTGGCGTTACACTGAGTTTGGCGCATGCCGAACGCGCGCCATCTGTCTCGGAACTGTTCATGCACGGTGTGCATTTGTCGACAGGCCGGTTTGAGGTTGGCAATATTGATTTGAAATCAGAAGAGTCGAACAATATCGAAGTCGCCTTTAACTATGAAGAAAACGGCTCATTCATGAAAACCAATGTGTTCTTCAATGATGTCGATAATTACATCTATCTGCAGGATGAAACAGATGACGACCATGGCGACCATGGTGATGAGCATGGCGATTATATTCTTGCCGAGTATCTGCAACGCGATGCCCGCCTCTATGGCTATGAGTTTGAGGTCGGCAAGAACCTCGACTTCTACCGTGGTACGCTGCGTTTGTCTTTGGGACGTGACGAAATTATCGGCGAGTTCTCAAATGGGGCCGATATTCCGCGTATGCCGCCGGCCCGTAATGTGGTGTCAGCGTCTTACCTCGAGAGCGATTTGGAAGTCTCACTGGTTGTGAAGAACGTCTCTAAACAATCGCGCATTGGTGAGACCGAAATCCCAACCCCGGGCTATGACGCCATTGATGTCAGCATGACCAAGAGCTTCGCGCTAAGTGGAGACCGCGCCCTCGACGTTTCCATCTATGGCAATAATCTGCTGGATGAGGTTGTTCGCAACCACACATCAAGTGTGAAAGACCATGTGCCGCTGCCGGGCCGTAATATCGGCCTGCGTGTGCAGATGGACTTCTAGTCGGGCAACCGGCTTGTGCCAATAACGCCCCTCGCGCTCATGTGCATCGTCACATGCGGTGCGGGGGGCTTTTTTATGCGCTCAGGCGGCGTTCAGGCATATTGCGGGCCTATGCCAGCCCTGCCAGCTTCATCAGATTGCCGACAGCCTTCGGGGCATTTTCGCTAATACGCCCCATAGTTTGCTTTTTTGCCGTGTCTGCTGGGTCTATGCTGGCAATCAGTTTCATGAAACCATCTAGCCGGTTTTCGGCAATCCAATGACGCAAGGTTTTGTCTTGCGACCAGTTATATTGGTTCATCATCGCGCCCAATGTCATGACCACAAAATCATCCAATGTATTGGGTAGTTGCACTGGCTGGGTTAGGCGGTTTTTCTCATCTTCCGAGTCGTAATGGGCTTCTAGATAAGCAATCAAAGAGCCGGAAAAAACTGGCATATAAGCGCGCACAGTGACTGGCCGGATGATGTTGCCTTCAAACACTTTCGGGGCGACCCAATCTTTGCTGATGCGGGCCAAACCGGCTGAGCAGTCAATATGGATGTGTGCTTTGGAGGTCGTAATCTCGCCATCGGTCAGCTTGATGTGGTCTCTTTCAATGGCCGTGACATGGCCCATGCGGATGATGTTTTTGATTTGCCGCAATTTCTGCAATTCGGGTTCGGAGATGGTGGCCGCGTGAAACATTTGCGGGCGTACATCGCCATCGAGGCGCACCACATAACCGCAGGCTTCGAGGCGGTCGAACAGGTCTTCGACATGTTCCGCCTCGGCCATGGCCTGCATGCTATCGGCTTGGGTGCCGAATACGCGGTCAAAGAAGTCGGGCAGCGGCTGGGCGTTTTCGCGCGCCAGCATCCACGGGTCGCGCGGGATAATCCAGCGTATGTCGTCGGCCGCCGCGCCGTTCTCTAGCAAGAACAAGCAGCTATCGACGGCGGTTTTGCCACCACCAATCACCACATAGCCTTCTGGCTTGACGCGCAGATTTGGCAAATCATTTGGCGGTATGAAGGCCAGGCCCTCTGCAATCGAGAAATTAGGCTCATGTTCGGATGGGATTTGCGCCGTCAGCAAAGTCGCATCAACTAGCTTTTTATATGTCACCGTAAACTCTTCGCCCGACAGATTGGCGACAAAGCGGCCATCGCCGAGATATTCGCACATAGGGTGATAATCGACCCGGCCTGAGGGCAGAAAGCGTTGCCGCATCACATCGTCAAAATAGGCACTGACCTCGGCACCGGATGACAAATCCATCAGCCCTTTATTGAGGCCGACTTCGTCGCGTATGCCTTGGCTGAGCTCGCGCGAGGGGACGCCATAAAATGAAGCGGGCTGGTGCAGACGGACAAAAGGGTAAGCCATATTCCAATGCCCGCCCGGATGCGCGTGACGGTCGACAATAATCATCCGTGCTTGGGTTTCGCTGAGCAGCGTGTCGGCAAATGCCATGCCCATGGCGCCAGCGCCAATAATTAGATAGTCGGTTTCAAGCTTGGTCATAGGGTCTCCTCGTGAAGCACACAGCCTTGCCCGATATAAGTCATTGATTGGTGGAGGCAATGATTTGGCGTGGGCAGGGCATGATTTTTGGGGTCCTATTTTCTCATGGTGCGGCCCGCGTTAAGGGGCAGAGGCCACCTTTATGCGGGCTTTGAAAGCGGGCGATATGTCTTTGCCCGGCTGCAAGACGGTATCTTGCGGGGTGATGATATTGCCGGCTTTGTCGATGGCCACGACGTCGGTCACGCGGGCGCCGGTTTTGCCGCTGCGGGCCGAGACAATATCTTTATCTTGCAAATGCTTGTCGCTCCATAGCATCAGCGACAACATAACCGGCCATAAGTCGCGGCCTTTTTGGGTCAGCTCATAAAATGTCTCGCGGCCATCGCTGTCGCCTTTGGTTTTGCGCAAAATAGCGGCGGCGGTCAAATGCGCTAAGCGATCAGCCAATAGACCGCGCGAGGCGCCTGTATTGGCCCGAAACGCCTCAAACTGCGTTGTGCCATAGATGGCTTCGCGGATAATCTGCAATGTCCAGCCGTCGCCAATCTCGCCGAGCGCTTGCGCCAGCGGGCATTCGTGTTGTGCGAATTGGCGTTTCAACATTTCACTTTACTTCCCAAAATAGATACGTTTAGAATTTGAACTTAATGCAGATGGCCGCCAAGGTAAAGTGATGCGGCGTGCAATGAGGGAGAGATATCTGATGAGCGAGAAACCTGTTTGCCTAATTCTTGGCGCTGGCGCCGGCATTGGCGGTCATGTTGGTAAGAAATTCGCCAACGAGGGCTACCACACTGTGTTGGTGCGGCGCAGTGATGAAGGCGGGTTAAACCGGCTGATCGCCGACATTGAAGCCGCTGGCGGCACGGCCTCCGGGCGTCTGCTCAACGCCATTGAGGACAATGCGATTGAAGATTTAATCGCCGATGTTGAGAACAATGAAGGGCCGATTGAGGTTGTTTTGTTTAATCTCGGTGCCCAATTTGGCGACCGCACGCTGGAAGACACATCATATAAAATATTTGAATTGGGCTGGCGGATGACCAGCTTCGCCCTGTTCCGTGTGGCCAAAACGCTGGCGCCGATTATGCAGGCGCGCGGTGGCGGCAAGATATTGGTCACCTCGGCGACCTCTGCCATGCGCGGCAATGCTGGTCAGCACGCCCATGCCGCGGCGATTGGCGGACGGCGCATGCTATGTCAGTCGCTCAATGCGGAATTGTCGATTAAGGGTATTCATATTTGTCATATTTACATCGACGCGCCGATTGAGGCGCCCGACACGCTGGGCCGATTGCTCGGTGATGAGCTGTATCAAAAATTGCTCGACGAAAAAGCCAATGGCAAGGATGGCATGGTGATTCCCGAAAAAGTGGCGGAGACTTATTACCATATCGCCCATCAGCACCGCTCCGCATGGACCAGTGAGGTGGATATTCGCCCGTTCTCTGAGCAGCCATGGTGGAACAATTAACTTGGCGCCCGCACCTCGATAAGCAGCCGGTTTACGTCAGCTCGAATTTAATCGGCACGCTGAACGGGCCGGAGACAAAGCTGGCGCCGACCCGTTTGACCGGCCCCGTCAGCTCAACCGATTTCAGGCGCGGCAATAATTCTTCCCAGAAAATCCGCATTTCCAACCGCGCCAAATGCTGGCCGAGGCAGACATGCGGGCCATAGCCGAGGGCCATATGGCGGTTCGGTTTGCGGGTAATATCAAATTCAAATGGGTTGTCATAGACATCTTCATCACGGTTGGCGCTGGCGAAGTTCGACATCATCCAATCGCCTTGCTTGATGGCTTGCCCGCCGACTTGCGTGTCGCGTGTGGCGCTGCGCATGAAATGTTTCACCGGGCTTTCCCAGCGTATACTTTCTTCCACCAGCCCCGGTATCAGCGACGGGTCGGCCTGTAATTTGGCCAGTAAATCGGGTTGTTCGCACAGGGCAATCATACCGGCAGAGGTTGAGTTTGAGGTGGTGTCGTGGCCGGCTGTGGCGGTGATGGCGTAATAGCCGAAAGTCTCGACATCGCCGAGCTTCTCGCCATTAATCGTGCCGTTGGATAGTAGCGTTGCCAAATCATCTTTCGGGTTTTTGCGGCGCTCCTCGGTCAGGGCGGTGAAATAGCCATAGGCTTCGGCGGCGATGGCTGCCACGGCCTCCTGCTGCTCTTGCGGTGTCGTATAGGTGCGGCCAGTGGCATTGGCTTCGGGGTCGCCCGAGCCGAAAATTTCTTGCGTCAGCCTCAGCATCAGCTCCTCGGCGTCATCATCGACGCCGAGCACATCCATAATCACACGCAGCGGGTAGAGCAGGGCGACGTCATGGGCGAAATCACAACTGTCGCCGGTTTGCGCCATTCGCTCAATGGTTTGGTGCATGCGGTTTCGGATGCGCGGTTCGAGATTGCGCAATGAGCGCGGGCCAAACCATGAGGCGGTGAGGTCGCGATAGGCTTTGTGTTTCTCGCCATCCATTTGCACCAGCGTCAAAAATCTGTGCGGCGAGCCTACTTCCTCAACAGTGATGCGATTGGTCTCTGCATCGACCAAAATTGTCGGCAGGTCTCCGGCATGGAAAGTCTCATTATCGGCTTCTACCGCCCTCACATGCTCGAATTTTGAGATAAACCAGAACGGCTCAAAACCAACTGGCTTGGCCAATGCCACTGGCGCTGTTTGGCGCAGTTCGGTGAAGACGGCGTGGATTTTATCGAAATCTTTATAGCTTTTTGGGTCGACGATTGCCTCTGCCAGCTCTTGCTTCATGTCCATGATTTATCCCCCCCCCCGTTGACGAATATTCTGTCAGAAAGATACTCGGCAACGCAAATTATTTTTCTCGCCTGGCGGTCGGGCGCGGGCCCGCCTTGCGTCATTGATCTGCCTAATTCACTTGCGTCTGGTAAAAGCCTGCGCTTAACTGAATATCCATCTGAGGAGGAAATAATGGACTATAAATTATTAATCAATGGCGCGCTGGTCGACGGTGCCGCAACCATGCCGGTTCTTAATCCGGCAAATGAAGAAGTGCTGGCCGATTGCCCGACGGCGTCGGAAGCTCAGCTCAATGAAGCGGTTGAGGCGGCGCAAGCTGGTTTCAAAATCTGGAAAAACACACCGATTGAGGCGCGTCGCGCTAAGCTTGGCGAGATTGCCGATATTATCGACGCCAATGCCGATGATCTGGCGCGTATTCTGACGCAAGAGCAAGGCAAGCCGCTGGAAGATGCGATGGGCGAGATTGTCGGCGCGTCTATGTTCTTCCGCTATTTCCAAACCCTCGACCTGCCGGTCGAGATATTGGAAGACAGCGACACACAACGTGTTGAAATTCATCGCAACCCACTCGGCGTGGTCGGTGCCATCATTCCATGGAACTTCCCTGTGTTGCTGCTGGCTTTCAAACTGCCAGCGGCTTTGTTGGGTGGAAATTCAATCATCATCAAGCCAGCCCCGACAACACCTCTCTCGGCCCTGCATTTGGGTCGGTTGATTGCCGATGTATTGCCAGCGGGTGTGGTTAATGTGATTGCCGAAAATAATGATCTGGGCGATAAAATCACCGCCCATAAGGGTATCAGCAAAATTTCATTCACCGGTTCAACCGCTACAGGCGCGCGGGTAATGGCCTCTGCCGCCAGCACGCTGAAGCGGATCACGCTGGAGCTTGGCGGCAATGATGCGGGCATTATTATGGATGATGTCGATGTCGAAGCGGTGGCGCCGCAAATCTTCCAAGGCGCGTTTGGCAATAATGGCCAGATTTGCATCGCCATGAAGCGGGTTTACGCGCATGAGACGATTTACGACAAATTGGTCGACGAGTTGGCCAAATTGGCCGAAGACGCGATTGTCGGCAATGGTCTGGAGCAGGGCACACAGCTTGGTCCACTGCAGAACAAAATGCAGTTCGACAAAGTGAAAGACTATCTCGACGACGCCCGCGAAAATGGCACGATTGTTGCCGGGGGCGTGGTGCCCGAAGGCAAAGGCTATTTCATCCCGCCAACGATTGTTCGCGATATTGATGAGGATAGCCGTCTGGTGCGTGAAGAACAGTTCGGCCCAGTTCTGCCAGTGATTAAATATAATGATGTCGAGGCGGTCATCGAACGCGCCAACGACTCAGAATATGGTCTTGGCGGGTCGGTTTGGTCATCAGATGTTGAGCAGGCCTATGAAGTCGCCAAGAAAGTCGATAGCGGCACGATTTGGGTCAATAAACATGCTGATATTCAGCCGCATGTGCCATTTGGCGGTATTAAGACCTCCGGCATTGGCACAGAGCTTGGCACGGAGGGGCTTGATGAGTTTACCCAGCGCAAGGTGATTAATGTCGCCAAAGGCTAAACTGGCTAAACCGGCTAAAACAAATAAAGGCGTTGCGGGGGGTATCTCCGCAACGTCTTTTTTATTGCGGTAAAGTTGACGGGGTTAGTGAACCATCGCGCCCATATCGCCAAGCGTCTGTGTCGCTACCGGCCCCATCATCACCTAGATCATATCAATTACGAGAATACCTTGCAGGCAGCCTTGATTAGGCTGGCTGGCCGAATTGTCTTGCGGCATCACGAATTCCAGTTTTCTGATTGCTTAATCGCTGTGGCGA
>JAHEIG010000130.1 GCA_024639515.1 Rhodobiaceae bacterium
GTCGCTGGCCCGATTAATGATGGCGAAGTAAAATTCACCAATCGCAATTGGCATTTGCGGACCAGCGAAATCAGAGAAAAATGCCGGATTAATGAAGTCTGCCTGATGAATGACTTCACCGCCATGGCCTATTCTGTGACCCGTGTGAGTGATGACAGTTTCATCAAACTAAAAGACGGAGTTATCGAAGAAGGCGCACCGATTCTGGTGGCTGGGCCGGGCACTGGTTTTGGCTCCTGCTTGCTGGTCGGCGAAGGCGACAAACGCCAAGCCATTGCTTGCGAAGGCGGCCACAGCCAATTTGCCCCGCGCACCCCATTGCAACACAGCATTAATCAAGTGCTGCAACGTAGCAACGCCAATGTATCGGTTGAGCGGATTTGCGGCGGCGGCAATCTCGACCAATTGGTCGCGGCCATGGCCGATGTCCACGGTATCGCCGTGCCGACCTTGTCGCCGCAAGAGATTATCGAAAAAGGCTTAGAAGGCGACCCGTTCTGCCGTGACCTGTGCCAATTGCGCGCCGAGGTTATCATCGCCACCATTGGCAATATGGCACTGATTGGTGGCGCCCGTGGCGGCGTTGTGCTGTCGGGTGGCGTGGCCCGTCATTTGGCCAATTTCTTATCCGAGCCAGAAACTATTGACGGCTTTGCCTCAATTTGGCCTGAAGGCGATTATTTGCAGCACATTCCAGTGAAATTGCTGGTCAACCCGCTGGCCCCATTAGTCGGTGCCGCCGCGCATTATTTACAAAACGAGAATTAAAATGTCAGACGCCAAAAGCCCATTGTTTGAATGTCAGATTGTACCGGTCATCACAATCGACGCACTAGAACAAGCCGAGCCTTTGGCGCTTGCCCTGCAATCGGCGGGCTTTACGGCGCTGGAAGTGACCTTCCGCACCGCCCATGCGGCCGAGGCTATTAAGCTGATGAAACAAGCCTGCCCGACCATCCATATCGGCGCGGGCACCATCACCGGCGCCGCGCAATTCGATGCGGCGTGTGACGCGGGTAGTGATTTTCTGGTTTCGCCAGGCACCTCAAGCGCCTTGTTTGAGCTGTTTGAAACCGTCAATGTTCCGGTCTTCCCGGGCGTTGCCAGTGCCAGCGAAGCCATTGCAGCTTTTGAGCGCGGCTATAGCGCGCAAAAATTCTTCCCGGCCGGCGCGATTGGTGGCAGTGCCGCCTTGAAAGCCCTGGCTGCACCTTTAGCGCAAATTTCTTTCATGCCAACGGGTGGTATTAGCGACAAGAATATGCAGGAATATTTAGATCTACCCAATGTCGTCGCTGTTGGTGGATCTTGGATGATTGACAAATCCGCTCTGGCGCAAGGCGATTGGGACGCGCTCACCGCCTATGCAGAACAAAAAATGCGGCCACAACAAAAATAATATGACCCAGAAACTCCCCACCGCTGCCTCTTTACGCCATGAACTGATGGGCTTTTTGCAAATGCGCGCGCAAGACCCGCATGCCAATCCGGCCAAGCTATTGGCGTTTCGGCTGTCGGAAGAAATTGCCTCGGGCAAACTGCCGCTCGACCGGTTAGAAGAAATTCTATGCGATTTGTGCAAATCAGCCGCCGATGAACGCGGCGCCCGTCTGGCCGCCCGCGCCGGTGTGCCGGATATTGAGAACTGGCGCCGACAATTCAAAAAGCTGGTCAGCCAGCATGCCAAATCCGGTTTTGCCGCCTTCCAAAAATGGGTCGAGAGCGAAGCCATCGGGCTGGTCGCCACCGCGCACCCGACATTTGCCCTGACCGATAAAATGCGCGCCCGTGTGCTGCACGCGGCCAGCGGCAAAACCAGCCGGAAAAAATTAGCGGCTGAGGATATTATCCGCGCCGAGCCGCCAAGCCTGCAAGATGAACACGCGCAAGCGCAAGCCTGCATCAATGTCATGCATCAGGTGATTGACGAGACCAGCCGGATTATTTTCGCCCAAGCGGCCAAGAGCTTCCCGCGTCACTACACCAAACTGACGCCGCGTCTGGTCAGTGTGGCGAGCTGGGTCGGCTATGATTTGGATGGCCGCCGCGACATCGCATGGACCGACACATTCCGCCTCAAGCTCAGCGAAAAAGCCACCAAGCTGGAAGAATACCACGCCATGGCTAACCACATTGCCGCGCCGTTGCGGGCCAGCGGCAAAACCCCGCCAGCCGGCCTTGAAGGGTTTTTGAAAGCCGCTGACAAAGCCGCTATCGCCGCCCGTCAAGAGCAGCAAGCATTTGAAAAAGATATGTCAGACAAAGCCAATCTGGTGGCCGCCGCCAATTTGCTAACCGGCGACAACCCCGACCGCTGGCACGACACCAAACCGGCCCTGAAGCATTTGAACGCGGCGATTAAGCAAGCCGCGACCCGCCAATTGCGCGAGGATTTACTGATCTTGCGCAGCCATATTGCACGTTGTGGCATGGGCACGGCGGCACTGCATTTGCGGGTCAACGCGCAGCAAGTATTGAATGCGATGGACGCGCATCTGCCGATTACACCTGACGAGCGCCTCAGCTCGCGGACATTCCTGCGCCGCGTCAGCACTTATGCCGAGAAGGTCAAATCGGTAAGCACCAATTTCGCCGACCTCGACGCCGAAGATGGCACGGTGAACCGACAGCTTATTCTGGCGGCGCAAATCATCCAACATATTGACCGCTCTGTGCCAATCCGCTTCCTCATCGCGGAATGTGACCAAGCCAGTATTGTGATCAGCGCGCTGGCATTGGCGCGCTATTTCGGTGTCGCCGACCAGCTTGACATCTCGCCGCTATTTGAAACCCCGAACGCCCTGCGTAATGGCGGGCGCGTGGTGGCGCAAATGCTCGAACAGCCTGCCTATCGCGAGCATGTGAAAAAACGCGGCGTGATTGCTGTACAAACCGGCTTTAGCGACGCCGGCCGCTTTATGGGCCAAATCGCCGCTGTGCTGGCTATTGAGCGGCTACAGTCGCATTTGGCCAGCGCCATTGCCGATAGTGAATTAACCGATTTGCGGGCCATTGTGTTCAACACACATGGCGAGTCATCGGGGCGTGGCGGCCATCCGGGATCGCTGAAAATGCGCATGGACTATATTATGAGCCCATGGGTGATGAACCGTTTTGAACGCCACGACATTGCCCTGACCCATGAGTTTAGCTTCCAGGGCGGCGATGGATTTTTGTGGTTTGCCGATCGAAACATTGGCGAAGCGGCGTTGATGCATCTTTTGTGCACCCGCTTTCAGCCGACCGAAGAAACCCAAAATGACGAGTTTTATGACGACGCTGATTTTGTCTGGGACTTCTACAATGAAGTCATCACCCAGCAAGACAGCCTGTATCACGATGATGATTACCGCTTCATTTTGAGCGGCTTTGCCCGTAACTTCCTTATCCCTTCAGGCTCACGGCCTGAAATTCGCCAAGCCAGTGGGCCATTGGCGCAATCGACCTTCACCCCGCGCCGGATACGCGCGATTCCACATAATGCAATTTTGCAGCAGCTTTCCCTGCCGACAAATGTGGTCTATGGGGTGGGCCGTGCGGGACGTATCGACCCCAATCGGTTCAATATGATATTCGCCAAATCACCGCGTGGTCGCACCATTCTCGATATGGTGCTCGGCAGTTGGCAGAATACCCATCTGCAAGTCTTGGCCGCTTATGGCGATTTCCAAGATCCGAATTTCTGGATTTCGCGGTCAATCTCGCAAGGCAATAATCCAGCCCGTTTCCAATATCGTGTGGTTGCCCAGCAGCTTTACAAGCGCAACGCCAACGCCAAATTGCGTCAATTGCTGTATCGCCTGCGCGCCGATGGTGATTTGCTGGCTGGCGTCATGCAAGGCGAGCCGGAACAGGTGCAACTGAGCCTGTCAGCCGATGCCGATGTGGCCTCACAAAATCAAGTTCTGTTCCACTGCATCCGCTTAGCTTTGCTGATGCACGCGCAATTCACCTGCGCCAGCCTGCCGACCAATGCCCCGCCCGGCGCAACGCGCGAGGAAATTATGGAGAAAATCTGTAATTACGATTTGGAGCAGGTGATGGGGACATTAGAGACCAATTATCCGGCCCATGAAGGCACGGAAAACTGGTCGCAAGCGCTGGCCGAAAGGGGTCTGAAGAAAACCACCGGCCAAGCCACCAGCCAGCAAGTTCTGGCCAGTTTGAGCCAATGCCGTCGCTTGTTGCGCCTGACCAACCAGGGCTTGGCACAGGCTTATAACGCCTACGGGTAATCGATTTCATTAAAAAGGCAAAGCTCTCGCTTAGCCGTCAGCTTGTTCTTCCAGCCGCCGTTGCTCGGCCAGACGTCGCTCAATACTGCGGATCCAGCGAAAGGCGTCTTTGGCCAGGTCATCGTCGTCACCGGCTTTGCGGAAGGCTTTAATGGCGCCTTCATATTTTTCAATACGGGTGCGGGAAATGCCGAGCAACAACCAGCTATTGGCCTCATTATCGAGACCACCCTTATCCAGCGCCTTGACGAGATTGGCTTCGGCTTTAATCCATTCCTCATCTTGCAAATAAGATTCGGCCAATTGCTCATAGAAGCGCCCTTCATCGGACATCTCGGCCGCCTTGGTCAGCGGGGCAATGGCTTTCGCCCATTCGCGCGAGCGCATATAGGCTTGTGCCAGCAATTCATAATTTTTCTCGGTTTTTTCGATGCTGCCCTCGTCCATACCGGCCTGCAAAATCTCCGCCGCCTTAATCGGCACATCGTGATAGAGATAAAGTTGCGCCATAGACGACAATTCTTTGGTTGTCGCCAGCATGCCTTGTGTGTGCATGGCGCGCTGGGCCACAAATGCCAGATCTTCATCATCGGCTTCGTAATAAACCGCCGTCAGATGTTGCCAGAAGGCTTTCACGCCAGGCCATCTTTCGACCGCGTCTTCAAGCACCGGACGCGCTTCACGATAGCGTTCTTGCTGCAGCAGGACAGACAGCAAAATCCGTGTCCATTGCTGTTTCGGTTCTTCGACTTTTGACAGCGCCACGCGAATT
>JAHEIG010000134.1 GCA_024639515.1 Rhodobiaceae bacterium
TGGCGTCCAAATGTTGGTTAATCGCTGGGCTTTGCCGACGCGCCTCAACCGCTGCTTTATCGACGCCCATATCGCTCAAGGTTTGCCCGATAAAGGCCTCACTGAGGCGGCTTTTATTATTCATCAATTTGGCGTGGAAGGTCAGGAAGCTCAACTGATCATCCAGTGCCAGCGCGGTTTGCGCGGCGGTTCTTGAGGCTTCGCTCAAAATCGGCAATTCCTTAAACACCACCCGCACATCGTCATTTTCATTGAGCACTTCCATCAGCGTCGGAAACACCCGTTTGCAGTAGCCGCAATTATAATCGAAGAACTCGACAATGGTGATTGGCGCATCTTTTGGCCCCATGGTGAAGTCAGCCGGATTGGCAAACAGCGCGTCGCTCTGCACTGTGATGGCGCGTTGCACCATATCTTTTTCGGCTTGGCGGAAATAATTCTGCATATTGGTCAGGGCATTGGCCAAGGCTTCAGGGTTTTCCATCAGATAATCATTGATGATGGTCTCGATCTCCGCCTTGCTGCGCGCTTGGCCGTCACCGGTTGCATTGTCTTGCGCCAGAGCAGGAGAAAATGCGGTGGCGGCAATGAGGGTGAGGGCGAGCAATAGTTTTTTCATCGAAAGGTCTCTCGGTTAGGTGGTTTATGTCGGCTTAAAATTCAGCCGCTAGAATATCGCGGGCGCGCAAATATTCCACCGAAGATTCGGGTAGGCCGCGCATGGCTTTGCGGGCATGTTTTTTGGCCGCTGGGCGCCCGCTCAGGGCGTAATACTCGGCCAATGCCCATTCAGCATAGGCGACTTCCTGCAATTGGCCATAGGCTTTGGATAACTGCCGATAGGCGCCACCGTTTTGCGGGTCGTGGCGCAGGGCGGTGCGCAAATTGCCAATCGCTGTGTGGTTAATCTCGCCACCATGGGTGCCGGTGCTGATTTGGCACATGGCCAGCCCGATCAGCAGAAGCGGCTCGTCGGGCTTCAGGCTCAGGGCTTTCTTATACGGCGCAAGGCCATCATGCGGGCGTCCGGATTCGTAATACACTTGGCCTTTTAATTCGTAAAAATACGCATTGTCAGGGTCGTCGGCGATAAGCCGGTCAATCAGCGCGAGCGACTCGTCAAGCCGGGCCTGCCGGTGCATGGCAATGGCGCGGGCATAAATCGCTGGTTTGGTGTCTTCATTCGGGTAGCGGCGGAAGGTCACTTCGGGGTCGTCGGTAAAGCCAAGTATTTTCGCCTGCACCATTTTGTGACGGAAAATCATTTCATCCGAGTCCGGCGTATCGGCATAAGGCGATTTCGAGGCGGCTTCGAGATAGGCGTTAAAGCGCGAGCGCGACACTGGGTGAGAGCGCGCATAAGGGTCTTGATACACCTCATTGAGGATTTCTTGTGCCGCCATATTATCCATCATATCGACAATCCCATTGGGCGATTGTCCGGTCGCTTCGAGCAATTGCAGGGCTGTGACATCGGCACTGGCCTCTTGCGCCCGTGAATGGGTCAGATACATACGCTGCGATACTTGTTGGCCGCCAGTAATCAGCGCGATACCCGCCTCGGCATTGCCAGCCAGCATAGAGCCAAAGCCCAAAATCGTGGCCAACACGGCTGGCCCTTTGGTCCGCGACATGGCATCCCGATTGCGCGCCAAATGGCCGCCGGTAATGTGGCCAATTTCGTGGGCCATGACGCCGATCACCATATTTGGCTGTTCGGCCTCTAAAATCAGGCCGGTATTGATGAAGATATTTTGCCCCATGGCGACAAACGCATTGAGGTTGCGGTCATTAATCAGGGTCAGGCCGACCACGTCTGGGCTCAAGCCTGCCGCCACCATTAGGGGCTGCGTGTAATCACGCATGAGTTCTTCGATTTCGGCATCGCGCAAGCCCATGGCGGAGGCCGGCGCCAGCATGCTGGTGGCCAGTGCCATTGCCAAAGTTAACGCCAAGGTTAACGCCAAAGCGATACGACGCGCTGCTTTCAATCTCCACCTAACCATAGAGATACCCTGCCGACGAAATGCGGCGAGATTGCGACGCCGGCGTCGCTGCTTATGGTTTAGCGTTTCCACCATCCGCGCTTTTTCGGAGCATCATCGTCAGCCACGTCGTCGCTTTGTGCAACGGCTTCGGCACCTGCTGGCGATTCTGTGGGCGCCTCTGCCACTTCTTCTACAGGGGCTTCCGCAGGGGCTTCCGCCTCATCTTCAGCTTTCGCTTTGGTTGACTTACTGGCTGCTTTTTTGGCTTTCGGCTTGGCCTTGGTTTTGGGCTCGGCTTTGGCTTTTGGTTCAGCTTTTTTGCGCGGTTTGCGCTTTGGTTTTTCAGCCACTTCTTCGGTTGCGTCGTCAGCTTCAGCTACTTCTGCAGCTTCCACCACAGCTTCGGCTGGTGTTTCTACCGCTTCGTCAACCGCGGCGTCTGCTACGTCATCAGCGGCTGCTTCATCAGCAACGTCATCTTCGCTTGGCACGATGATTTTGATTTTCTCGACCGGCAGGTCGCTATCAATCAGCGGCTGGGCGTCGGCTTCGGCTGTGGTGCCTTCGGTCTCGCCATTGCTGGCATTATCACGACGGCGGCCACGGCCACCACGACGTCCGCGACGGCGGCGTTTTGGCTTTTCGTCGCCGGTCTCAGCATCTGTGTCGTCGGCTGAGACGGCGTCATTATTGTCTTCGCCAGATGCCTCTGGTGCCTCGGATATCTCGCCATTGGCGTTATCTTCCGACAGCTCGGCACCATTCTCGTCGGTTCCGTCGCCATCGCGACGACGGCCACGTCCCCCACGACGGCGGCGGCGACGCGGTTTGTTGCTGTCGCCATCCAATGCCGCTTTCGGATCACCCTCCATCCGTGACGTGCCTTCGCTTTGGGTTTGGTCCGGCATGGTCAGGGCCATTTCCATGGCGGTCAGGGCAGGGTCGGCAATGACCACAATGGTGACGCCAGTGCGGTCTTCGATTTCGCTCAATTGCTTGCGTTTTTGGTTGAGCAAATAGGTTGCGACATCTTCTGGCACTTGCGCGTTAATCTCGCCCGAGTCGTATTTGCCGCTGCGCTCGTCAATTTCGCGCAACACATGCAGGGCGCGGCTTTCAACCGAGCGCACCATGCCAGAGCCGTTGCAATGCACACAGGTATTGCTGCTGCCTTCGAGCACACCGGCGCGCATACGCTGGCGCGACATTTCCATCAGGCCAAAGCTGCTGATGCGGCCGACTTGAATGCGGGCGCGGTCATTTTTCAGCGCCTCTTTCATGCGCCGCTCGACGGCACGGTTGTTGCGGTTTTCATCCATGTCGATGAAGTCAATCACCAAAAGCCCAGCCAAGTCGCGCAGGCGGGCTTGCCGCGCCACTTCAGTGGCGGCTTCGAGATTGGTCGCCAAAGCGGTTTTCTCGACCGAATATTCGCGGGTCGATTTGCCCGAGTTCACGTCAATCGCCACCAAGGCTTCGGTTTGGTTGATCACCAAATAGCCGCCCGATGGCAGTGCCACGACGGGGTTGAACATGGCGGTTAATTTGTCTTCGACGCCATGTTGCTTGAATAGCGGTGTGGCTTCCGTGTGCTGTTTGACCTTGCGCGCATGGCTTGGCATTAGCAGCTTCATATAATTGCGCGCTTCTTTATAGGCCTCGGGGCCAGAGACGCAGACTTCGTCAAAATCTTTCGAATAGACGTCACGAATACAACGGCGCACCAGACTGCCTTCTTCATAGACCAGTGCCGGGGCTTGACTGCTCACTGTATTCTCGCGCACTTCTTCCCACATTTGCGAGAGATACAGCCAATCGCGGCGGATTTCCGCCAGCGTGCGTTGGGCCCCTGCGGTGCGGACAATCAGCCCCATGCCGTCCGGCACGTCGAGCTTTTCGATGATTTTTTTCAATTTCTTGCGGTCGATGCTGTTGTTGATTTTGCGCGAAATACCACCACCGCGTGCGGTGTTGGGCATCAGCACGCAATAGCGGCCGGCTAGAGACATGTAAGTCGTCAGGGCGGCGCCTTTATTGCCGCGTTCTTCTTTCAGCACTTGCACCAGAATAATCTGACGGCGCTTGATGACTTCCTGAATTTTGTATTTGCGGTGCAGGGCGCGCGATGAAATCGGCGTCGAGGCTTCTTCATGGGCGTCGCCGCCAATATCAGCAACCGCTTCGCCTTCATCATCTTCAGACGGTGTTTCGGTCGCCTGGTCGCTGTCGGCATCCTCGTCGGCAGCGTTTTCGCGTTCTTCAGCGGCGTGTTCGCGCAGCAATTCCTCGCGGTCGCCGACCGGAATTTGATAATAGTCAGGGTGGATCTCGTTAAACGCTAAGAAGCCGTGGCGATTGCCCCCATAATCGACAAAAGCCGCCTGCAGAGAAGGCTCTACACGGGTTACTTTTGCGAGATAAATATTGCCGCGAAGGGCTGATTTGGTGCTGGATTCAAAGTCAAATTCGTCGATTTGATTGTTGTCTGTCACCACAACCCGGGTTTCTTCCGGGTGGGCGGCATCGATGAGCATGGTTTTGGTCATAAAATTCTCCGATAGCATATTCCGCGGCGGGCATTAGCTCCATCGCGCACGAGATATGCTCAGTTTGGGTAAGATCAAAGGGGGTGCCGGATGCAGGCAACAAGCAGGCCTGAGCGGTCAGCTGACCGCCGCTAAGCTCTGAAATTGATTGAAATCCGCTTGGCACTTTAACCCTTTGCAAGATTGCTTTCTGGCGTGGCAGGTGCCACGAGTTGATTGTCTCAAACTAGCTGGATGATGTTTTCCTGCGCGCTGGCCTGCTAATTATTGGGCCTTTAGCGCTTCTAAACAGGAACAAACTGCTAGCTGGCCGACATTAGACGGCTCGTTTCGCCAATGCAAGGTATATATCTCTATGTGTTAAGAGGCGATGAACAGGTCGCAAA
>JAHEIG010000085.1 GCA_024639515.1 Rhodobiaceae bacterium
CGCGATTATCAAATCCTCTCGGGTATTCCGGTGAACCGGCTTTTGGCCCTCGGCTTTGAGGCCGGTCAGCGGCGGCCGCTGTCTTTGAGGCTGGATTTCGACCAATTATATGATGGCGCCCGCAGTCTTGGCCCGATGGCGTTTGATGGGGTGCTGAAAAGCCAAGGTCTTGGCATTAATCAATTAACCTTATCGGCCTATGACAACGCACAGCTGAGTTTTTCCGGCGATTTGCAAACAGATGGGCCAGATGGCAGTGATGCGCATGGGCGGCTGAAAATGCGCATGCGCTCGCAAACGCCGCAATCGCTTTTGACCAATTTATCATCACGATTGGCACCGTTTTCGGTCAATCTCGACGCGCCGCTAGAAATTGCCGGTGAATGGTATGTCGCCGCCCGCAATGCCGCCGATTGGCCGCGTGTGCGGTTTCAAGGTGCTGGCCAACTGGGCACGCTGGCGCTCGATGTCGATTTTGAAACACCCGACCGCCAGTTCAATTTCGCCGCCACAGGCAGCACCCGCATTGTCGCTTTGCAGGGCCGGGCCGACGAATTGGCCGAGCGCCTCAACATGCCGGTGGGCTATGACCCTGAGGCACGCGGCAAACTGGATTTCAAATTAATGACCGAAACCAGCACTATTTCGGAAATCAATGCAGCGGTGCAGTTGCAGGATGATAATTTCGCTTTTGTCGGGGCGATCCGCCCCGATGCGGCCGGCCCACGCATTGATGGGCAGTTACAAATGCGCGGCACGCAATTATTGGTGTTGGCACTGGAAACCGCAGAAGCGGCGTCGCAAATGCAATTTGATGGCCGCAGCCAGATTATCATGACCCGCCAAGGGGTCAGCTTTTCGGGGCTTGATTTGGCACTTGGCGATGGCCGCCTGTCGGGCGAGGGGCGCTATACAAATAGCGATAATAAACAGGCCATCAGCGCCAATCTGGTGATTGATGGGCTGACTGTCGATTGGTTGTTGCCGCGTTATCACCCGCAAGATGGTTGGTCGCAAGGGGATATGAAATGGAGCATTTTAGAGCGCAATGCCGATCTCGATTTGCGCTTTTCGGCGCTTTCCGTCGGCGGCTTGTTGGTTGATAAATTAGCCACTCGTTTGCGGGTGCGCGATGGCGTGCTCGAGGCACCTGAAGTCACCGCATCTTTATTTGGCGGCGAGGCGACAGGGCAATTGCAAGCCGAAGGCGGCACGTTGACGCCGGCCTTTAACCTCTCGGCGCGGGTTAGTGATGTGCAAATGAGGCAAGTGTTTCAGGCGCTTTACGATGAGACATTGATTGATGCTGGGGTGGCTGGCGGGCTGACCATGCGCGGGCGCGGGCGGTCGGCTTATGACATGATCAAATCGCTCAGCGGTACCGCTAATCTCGAAGCCAGCAGCGGTGACCTGACCTTCATTAATCTCAGCGCGCTTGATGATTTGGATGAGGGAGTCGAAGAATTCAATGATGCGGCGGAAGGCCTTTATCGGGCCGGTGAATTAGACGGCAGCACCGGCTTTGAGCGCGGCCTCAGCGTGCTCAACCTGCGCGAAGGCCTATTGGAGGTCGGGGCGGCTGATATTGTTTTTGCCGCGCCACGACCAGACGGCAAACTGGCTTTAGAGATGGATTTGCTGACCCGCAATGTGCAATCGACATTGACGTTATTTGCCAATCAAAGCGGCGATGCGCTGATCCTCGGTATTACCGGGGCGGTGCCGCAACCCAAGCTGAGTTATCAATTCTTCGCCAGTTCAATCGCTGACCCTTCTGAGCCATCACAGACACTCGACCCAGAGGCGGCCTTGGATGCCGTCTTAGATGCGCCTATAGAGGTAGAAGCTAGTTCTGCCGCGCCCAATTAAGCGCCGCGACGCGCCCATTTTAGCGCTACCACGCGTAAGGCACTCGACAGGCTGGCAGGGCGTTCAGTGGCGTCAATCTCGGCAATCATCTCAGGTAAAGATTGCTGCTTTTCCGCTGCCATCTCCCGCAAGGTTTGCCAAAACACCGGCTCAAGCGACAGGCTGGTGGCGTGTCCGGCAATCACGATAGAGCGCTTTTGCGGGGCTTCCATGAGCAGCCTATTTCGGCGCGATCATGTCATCAGGGCGGACAATCTCGTCAAATTCCTGTTCCGTCACAAAGCCGCCGCCGACCGCTTCTTCGCGCAATGTTGTGCCGTTTTTGTGGGCGGTTTTGGCCACTGTGGTGGCGTTGTCATAGCCAATTTTCGGCGCCAGAGCGGTAACCAGCATCAGCGAGCGTTCCATCAGATTGCGGATATTGTCCTCATTGGCTTGAATGCCGACAACGCAATTATCGGTGAAGCTGACAGCCGCATCGCCGAGCAGGCGCATGGACTGGATGAGATTATAGGCCATCACCGGTTTGAACACGTTCAGCTCCATATGGCCTTGCGTGCCCGCCACGCTGATGGTGGTGTGGTTGCCCATCACTTGCGCGCAGACCATGGTCAGGGCTTCGCACTGGGTGGGGTTCACTTTGCCGGGCATGATGGATGAGCCCGGCTCGTTTTCCGGCAGGCTCAATTCGCCCAATCCTGAACGTGGGCCAGAGCCGAGAAGCCGAATGTCATTGGCGATTTTGTTCATCGACGCGGCAATGGTGTTGAGCATGCCAGACATTTCAACAAACGCATCATGCGCCGCCAGCGCTTCGAATTTGTTTTCAGCGGTGACGAAATCAAGGCCGGTAAAGGCCGCCACTTCAGCCGCAAAGGCTTTGTCGAAACCCGGCTTGGCGTTCAAGCCCGTGCCGACAGCGGTGCCGCCTTGGGCCAAAGCCAGTAGGCGCGGCAGCGAGGTTTTGACGCGCTCAATGGCGTATTTGATTTGCGTCGCATAGCCAGAAAACTCTTGCCCCAGAGTCAGCGGCGTGGCGTCTTGCAAATGCGTCCGGCCAATTTTCACCAAATCGACCCAAGCCTCTGACTTGCTTTGCAGGGCGGCGTGCAAATGCTCAAGCGCCGGCACCAGACGGTTGGCCGCTTCTTCAGCCGCACCAATATGCATGGCGGTTGGGAATGTATCATTAGATGACTGACTGCGATTGCAATGGTCATTTGGGTGAACCGGAGTTTTTGACCCCATCTCGCCGCCCAGCATTTCGATGGCGCGGTTTGAAATCACCTCATTGGCGTTCATGTTTGACTGGGTGCCAGAACCGGTTTGCCAGACCACCAGCGGGAAGTGGTCGTCCAATTTACCGTCAGCCACTTCGGTGGCGGCGTTGACAATGGCCTCACCAATATCGGCTTCGAGATTATCCAGTTTCATATTGGCTTTGGCCGCTGCCATTTTGACAATACCAAGGGCGCGCACCAGAGGCAGCGGCATGGTTTCGCCACCAATCTTAAAATTGCCCAGCGAACGCTGTGTTTGTGCGCCCCAATATTTATCGGCTTGAACCTCTAAAGGGCCAAAGCTATCGGTTTCAGTGCGTGTATCGCCCATGTCTTATGTCTCCGTGCATTAAACTGTCTGATTGGGGAATAGCATGGTGGCGTGCTTCCGCCAATATGGTGGTTGGATTTAGCTGTTACTTATCGCGAAAACTGTCGAGGCTGATGACTTCGCCAGCGGTTTTTTCATCCGGCGTTTTGTCGCCGTCTGGCGCATCCGCGCTGTCAGTAGAAGCATGAAGGCCCAAGGGCGTTGGCTCGCTGACCGAGTCGTCAAGCAGCGCCGCGTCGTCTTCGTCGTAAAGCTCATCTTCATCATTATCGTCAAACATCAGGCCAAAGGCGACTGATGGGTCATAGAATTTGGTGATGGCGTCAAATGGCACGACCAGCGTTTCCGGCTCCTGATTAAAACTCAGGCGAACCGAAAAAGCCTCATCAGTGACGGCCAATTCTTCAAATTGGTTTTGCAGCACAATGGTGATTTCTTCCCCATGCATGGCCCGCAATTTGTCGGACATCACCACACCAGGATGGTTGGTCAAATAGGTAATATAGAAATGATGCTCACCAATCAGTCCGTTTTCGCAGGTTTCGCGAATAACGTCGCGGACAACGCCGAGCAGGGCAGTTTGGGCGCGTGCGGCATAATTTAATTTATCTTCAGCCATGGTCCATCTTTTCGGTTGGCAGCAAAAAAGTGGAAGGCTTCTGTTGCCAGGCGCCTTCCGAACCCCGCCATGCTCCTGCGACGGAGATGGACTTAAATGAAGTTTAGGCGCTGCTATGCAGCGACTGCTACTTCCGCGTAGTTGTCATTTGCAACTATCATAATGGCCCGATAACGATGGTGCCATGCCGAGCGACGGAAACATCCTTTACGCCCTCGTCGATCCTAGTTCGCCCCCAAAATAACGCAGATTTGGTGGAGGCGCCGGGTACTGCCCCCGGGTCCGATAGGTTTATTACGAAGCCCGTGTATCGCCATAGTCGGTAAACCGACAAAAACCATATAGCATTTTTCACAGCTAAATAACAGGTCGAAGTGAAAACCCGTTGCGAATATGGGCCAGAATCATCAACAATGCAGCCATGCAACAGTATCTTGATCTTCTCTCTCGTGTTCTCAATGATGGCGCCAAACGCGACGACCGCACCGGCACTGGCACCTTGTCGGTTTTCGGCCACCAAATGCGTTTTGACCTATCCGATGGCTTTCCGGTTTTAACCACCAAAAAGCTGCACCTAAAGTCCATCATCCATGAGCTTTTGTGGTTTTTGTCGGGCGATACGAATATTCGCTATTTGACCGAAAACGGGGTGAAAATTTGGGACGACTGGGCCGATGAAAATGGTGAGTTGGGGCCGGTTTACGGCCGCCAATGGCGCAGTTGGCAAACCCCGGGCGGGGCGCATATTGACCAGATTCAACAGCTCGTCGCGCAGTTGAAAAACAAT
>JAHEIG010000028.1:0-23698 GCA_024639515.1 Rhodobiaceae bacterium
GAATTTTGTCGCTTAGCGATGATGGCAAATTGGGCGTTCGTGTAATTGACCAAGGCCGCGTTGCTTTCCGTCGGGTTCATATTATCTCCGACAATATGGATGGCGTTTTGGTCACCGGCCTGAAAGCGCGTGAAAATGTGATTATTGCTGGTGGTGAATTTACCCGCGATGGCCGCCAAGTTGATTTTGAATTTGTCGCCGCCCCGCAAGACGCCGCGCCGCTTGTCTCGGACCTTGAAACGCTCGACCGCGAGGTACGCTAATCATGGAAAGTCTGGTCAAACTTGCCATTGGTCGAAGCCGTGCGGTGCTGACCATTCTGGTGGCGCTGCTGATTGGCGGCGTGTCGTCTTATATCTCACTGCCGCGTGAGGCCGACCCTGATATTCCTATTCCGTATATTTATGTCGGGGTTGTCTTGCCCGGCATTTCACCGGCTGACTCGGAACGCCTCATCGTCAAACCGCTCGAGCTGGAATTGCGCGCCCTCACCGGCCTGAAGGAAATGCGCTCAATTGCCGGACAAAACTATGGCGCGGTGATCCTCGAATTTGACGTCAGTTTTGACGAAGACCAAGCGCTGCTCGATGTGCGCGAGAAGGTCGACCAAGTGCGCAGCGAATTGCCGGAAGACGCCGAAGAACCTGACATTCGTGAGTTTAACGCCGGTCTGTTCCCGGTCATCATGGTCAATCTGACCAGCCCCGGCTCTGAGCGCGAATTATATCGCTATGCCGACGCGCTGAAAGAAGACTTGTCGAGCATGCCGTCCGTCTTGGAAGCCAAACTGGTTGGTCACCGCGAAGAAGTGCTGGAAATCGTCATCGACCCGCGGGCGATGGAAAATTACAACATCACGGCGGAAGAGCTTTACGCCACGCTGTCGCGCAACAACCAGTTGGTGCCTGCCGGTAATCTCGACAGCGGCACAGGCCGCTTCTCATTGAGTGTGCCGGGGCTAATTGAAAGCGAAGACGATATCCGCGCGCTGGCAATTAGAACCCAAGGCGATGCAGTGGTGACACTCAACGATGTCGCAGACATTCGCCGCAGCTTCAAAGACCCTGAGATTTATGCCCGCTTTAACGGCACCCGCACCATCTCGATTGAGGTGACTAAGCGCCTTGGTGCCAACATTGTCGACACCACGCGGCAAGTGCGCGAACGGACCAATGAATATGTCGCCGACTGGCCAGAGAACATCACCGTTGATTTCTCATCCGACATTTCAAGTTTCATTTTCGAAATGCTTGGGTCGCTGGAAATCTCCATCACCAATGCCATTTTGCTGGTGATGATTTTGGTGATTGCGGCGCTTGGCCTGCGCTCTGCCCTGCTGGTTGGCCTTTCCATTCCGGCCTCTTTCCTGTTTGGCTTTTTGATTGTCGATTTATTGGGCATGACGCTGAATATGATGATTATGTTCGGCTTCGTGCTGGCTGTCGGTATTTTGGTTGATGGGGCGATTGTGGTGGTCGAATATGCCGACCGTAAAATGGCCGAAGGATTAGAACGCAAAGACGCCTATTCGATGGCCGCCGCGCGGATGTTCTGGCCTATTCTGTCGTCAACCGGCACCACTTTGGCGGCCTTTGCGCCGATGCTGCTGTGGCCCGGTGTGAGCGGCAAATTTATGTCATTCCTGCCGATTACGGTAATTATCCTGCTGTCTGCCTCGCTGGTGACGGCGATGTTCTTCCTGCCAGTGATTGGTGGCTTGATTGGTAAATCCGAACAAGAAGGCGACCCGCTGCTGACCAGCCTTGGCGCCGAAAACGATATTGACGTGCAAACCACACCGGGGCTGACCGGCAAATATTTGCGCTTCTTACAACGCTGCATTAACTGGCCGCTTACCACCATAACGGTGGCTGTGTGTATTCTCGTGGCGGTGGTTATTCTCAATGGCCGCTATGGTGGCGGGGTTGAGTTTTCGACCGATATTGAGCCGTATCAGGCCAATGTCTATATTCAGGGACGGGGCAATCTGTCGATTGAAGATGCAGACCGTATGACCCGCATGGTCGAACAAATTGTTTTGTCTATTCCCGGCATCGATTCAGCCTTTACCCAAACCGGCGCGGCGATGAATGACGGCGGAGCCTATTCGAGCGGCGACCAAGGCAAACCGAATGATTTGATTGGCATGATCCGCATCGAATTCTCGCATTTCTCAACCCGCGTGCCGGCCACTCAAATTATGCGCGAAATCTCGGAGCGCTCGAAACAATTCCCCGGCATCGAAGTCGAAGTTGTCGAGCGCGAGCAAGGCCCGCCGACAGGCAAAGGCATTGAGGTTGAAATTGCTGGACAAGATATCGCCGAGCTGACGCAAGTGGTGCGGCAATTGCAGACCTATTTGCGCTCGCGTGATGATTTATACACCGATCTAGAAGACAGCCTACCGCTGCCCGGTATTGAGTGGAACCTGACCGTGGACCGCGAAGCGGCTGGTCGTTTCCAAGCCGATGTCAGCACGGTTGGCAACATGGTGCAGCTGGTGACCAATGGGCTGCTGGTGGGCCATTATCGGCCTGATGACAGCGATGACGAGATCGAAATTCGCGCCCGTTATCCATACGATGCGCGCTCGTTTGATCAGCTCGACCAATTGCGCGTGCGCACCCCTGCCGGCAATGTGCCGATTGCCAATTTTGTCACCCGCGAATATGGCGAGCGCCGCGACTCGATTAGCCGCGTCGATGGCAAACGCGTGTTTGAGGTCAAAGCCGATACGATTATCAATCCGCAAACCGGCGAGAAATATCTCGCCACGGTGGCCGAGGCTGACTTTACCGCCTGGGCGGCAGAGCAAGACTTCCCGGCCGGCGTCACCCTGCGCCTGCGTGGGGCCAATGAAGAAGCCGAAGCCGCCACCGCTTTCTTGGGCCGGGCGATGATTGCCTCCCTGGTGCTGATGTTTGTCATCTTGCTGCTGCAGTTCAACAGCGTCTATTGCACCATCTTGACCCTTTCGACGGTTATCCTATCGACGGTCGGGGTGATGCTGGGCATGGTTGTCACTGGCCAAAACTTCAGCGTTATCATGACTGGCACCGGCGTTGTGGCGCTGGCCGGTATTGTGGTGAACAACTCGATTGTGCTGATTGATACCTTCTTGCGCCTGCGCAAAGCCGGTATGGACCGCCGCGTCGCCATCTTGAAAACCTCAGGCCAGCGTCTGCGCCCTATCCTGCTGACCACGGTCACGACGATGATTGGCTTGTTCCCGATGGCCATTCAGGCGTCGGTCGATGTGATTGACCGGACCATTCAAATTGGTGAGCCAACCGCTGAGTGGTGGGTGCAATTGTCGACGGCGATTATCTTCGGGCTTGGTTTCTCAACCCTGCTGACATTGATTTTGGTACCGGTGATGTTGACCATGCCAGACTATCTGCGGCAGACAGCTGTGGTGCAATTCTTCATCCGATTGAAAGCCGCGCGCTCCCCCGAAGCGCGCAACGCCTAATTTTTTAAGCCTGCGCTTTGGCGTATGAGCGGTGCCGCCACCAGCTCACCGGCAGAAGGGCATAATAGGTCGCGCTCATCAGGCTTAGGGTAATCCATGGGAAGGTGAACGCCATTACCGCCAGCAAACCGATACCCAGCATCATCGGCAAAACATAATCGCGCCGAATGGTTGGTGACAGCCCCTTGCCGGAAAAGGTCGGCACTTTGCTGACCATCAGCAAGGCCACCAGCACCGTATTACCAACGATAATCATCGGCTGGTCGCGCAAATCGAAAATCCCTGCCACTTCGAGAAACATTGGCAGCATCACAAGCCCGCCAGCCGCCGGTGATGGCACGCCATTGAAAAAGCGCATTTTCCATGCCGGACGATCGGCTTCTTCAATATCGACATTGAAGCGCGCCAGCCGCAAAGCACAGCATACGGAAAACACCAATATCACCGCCCAGCCAAGCCGCTCGGTGGCTTCCAAGGCGTAGAGATAGACTAGAAGCGCTGGCACAATGCCGAAATTGACAAAATCGGCCAGCGAGTCGAGCTGGGCACCGAACGGGCTTTCGGCCTTCAGTAAGCGCGCCAAGCGGCCATCGAAAGCGTCGAGAAACGCCGCAATGATGATGCAGATCATCGCCGTTTCAAAATGCCCTGCCAAGCCTTGACGCAACGCCGTCAGGCCAAGGCACAAAGCCAGTAGCGTGACCATATTCGGCACCATCCGCCGCACCGGAAAACGACGGCTGCGAATGTCGCGCGTGGCTTTCGATGGTTGTTGGTCGGTTGATGGATCCAGCATGATTTTTCCTTACCTAAGCGGTAATGGTCTCGCGCTCTTGCTCTTTTGACGCCAAATCAGCCAGCACGGTTTCACCGGCCACGGCTGATTGACCGACCGCCACATGCGCCACACTGCCCTTTGGCAGATAGACGTCGCAACGGCTGCCGAAACGGATCAGGCCAAAACGCTCGCCCGCATCCATTTCTTGGCCTTCTTGCACGAAAGACAAGATACGCCGCGCCACCAGACCGGCGATTTGCACAACGACGATTTGTTTGCCGTCTGCTGTCTCAACCAGCACTGACTGGCGTTCATTGGCATCGCTGGCTTTATCGAGATCGGCACTGAGAAACTGGCCGGTACGATATAGCGATTTTTTCACCGTGCCGCTAACCGGCAAGCGGTTCACATGGCAGTTGAAAACATTCATAAACACCGAAATACGCGGCAGTGCCTCATCACCAAGTCCCAATTCGGCTGGCGGAACGGCTTCTGTAATCATATTCACCACGCCATCGCACGGGCTGATAATCAGACCCTCACGTTGCGGGGTGACGCGTGCTGGGTCGCGGAAGAACCAAGCGCACCACAGCGTCAGAATAACCCCAATCCAACCGAGGAAATCAGCCACAAGAAACAGCAGCAAAGCGATAACGGCGAAAATACCGATAAAGCGATAGCCCTCTGGGTGGATGGGAAAGAGAACGGATTTTAAGGCGCGCATGGTTGACTTCCTCTTGGTTATTATTCGGCTGCTTCGGGCGAGGCCGAGACCCCGTCCTGCAATAATTTATAAATCACCGCGTCTTTCAACGCTTCGAATGAGGCAGTGACGATATTAGCATTGACGCCAATCGTGCGCCACGACTTGCCGCTATCATCGACGCTTTCAATCGTCACCCGGGTCACCGCTTCGGTACCGGTATTGAGAATACGCACTTTGAAATCAACCAGCCGCATTGTTTCAATGGCCACCGCATAGCGTTTCAAATCGCCGCGCAGGGCCATATCCAGCGCATTAATCGGGCCGTTGCCGGTGCCGGTTGTTTCGACCTTTTCGCCGTCAATCTGCAAGCACACAACGGCTTTTGATTGGGTCTCGCCGCGCCCGTCATTGGTGATGTGGACGGCGTAGCTCTCGACCTCAAAGAATTGCGGCAGACGCTCCAATTGCTGCAGGGCGAGGATTTCAAACGAAGCACCGACGCCATCATAGCTATAGCCGTCGAGTTCTTTTTGCTTCACCTCAAACAAAATACGGTCAATCGCCGGATGATTGGCGTCGACCTCAATACCGGCCGATGACAAGCGGTCAATGACATTGCTCTTACCGGCTTGATCAGACACCAGAATGGTGCGCTGATTGCCAACCAGGCTGGGGGCAACATGCTCATAGGTTGACGGGTTTTTCATCACCGCCGACACATGGATACCGCCCTTATGGGCAAATGCCGCCGTGCCCACATAAGGCGCGTGGCGATTGGGGGTGCGGTTCAAAATATCATCCAGCAATAGCGACACAGTGCGCACATGCGACAGTTTTTCAACCGCAATGCCCGTTTCAAATTGATCGGCAAAGCCGGGCTTTAACAATAGGGTCGGAATCAGCGACACCAGATTGGCATTACCGCAGCGTTCACCCAGCCCGTTAATCGTGCCCTGAACTTGGCGCACACCGGCCTGAATTGCGGCCAAACTGTTGGCCACGGCATTTTCTGTGTCGTTATGGGCGTGAATGCCCAAATGCGCGCCGGGCACATGCTTGACCACTTGCGAAACAATATCGAACACTTCGCCGGGCAAGGTGCCACCATTGGTGTCGCACAGCACAACCCAACGCGCCCCCGCCTCATAAGCGGTTTTGGCGCAAGACAGCGCATAATCAGGATTGGCCTTATAGCCATCGAAAAAATGCTCGCAGTCAATCATCGCCTCTTTGTCGATAGCGCAAATCGCCTCGACGCTTTCGGCAATGCAAGCGAGGTTTTCGTCATTGGTGATGCCGAGCGCGACATCGACATGATAATCCCAGCTCTTGGCGACCAAACACACGGCAGTTGCGCCAGAATTCAACACTTGCTGAAAACCCGGGTCATTATCGGCACTCCGGCCTGCCCGCTTGGTCATGCCAAAGGCGGTGAGCGCGGCGTTTTTCGGGCCAGTATAGCTCTCAAAAAATGTTGTGTCGGTCGGGTTAGCTCCGGGGTAGCCGCCCTCAACATAATCAACACCGAGCGCGTCCAGCGCATCGCTAATGAGCACTTTATCCGCCACAGCAAAATCAACGCCAGCGGTCTGCTGACCGTCGCGCAATGTTGTGTCAAAGATATAAAGCCGCTCACCCATCGTGCACTGCCCCCTCACTATTCTTAAGCGTCTGAACCCGACAGACGCGCCATCACCCTATCATAACCGATAAGCGGCAATAAATGTTGCATTTCTGGGCCATGCGCCTGACCGGTCAGGGCTTGGCGCAATGGCATGAACAAGCCGCGCCCTTTGCGCCCTGTTTGTTGCTTTAACTCAGACGTCCACGCCGACCAGCTATCCGCCGTCAATGGCGCGGCTGGCAGGGCGTCGCGCGCGGCGGCGATAAACGCTGCGTCATCATCTTCCACCACAGGGGTTACAGGGCCGTTAATCAACCGCACCATATCGGTAATCTCGTCAAAGCGTTCGAGATTGCCGCGCACGCTGAGCCAGAAGGCTTCTTCCTCAGGTGCTCCCAAAGCGGCCAAACGCTGCTGCACAGATGCGAAGCTCATATCATGCAAAATCCGTGCATTGAGGCGGGCGACATCTTCTGGGTCGAAGCGTGCAGGCGCACGGCCAAGCCGCGATATATCAAAGCCAGCAATCAGTGTCGCCATATCCTGCACCGGCTCCACCGGATCAGCGGTGCCGAGACGGGCAATCAGGTTGTTCAGGCTCATCGCCTCAAACCCCTGCTCGCGTAATTCCTGCAACGACAGCGAGCCGATACGCTTCGACAGATTGCTGCCATCAGCCCCCAACATGAGCGAGAAATGCGCAAACCGCGGCACATCACCGCCGAGCGCTTCAATCAATTCGATTTGCGCCCCGCTATTGGTGACGTGGTCTTCGCCGCGAATGACATGGGTGATATCCATATCCAAATCATCGACCACACTCGGCAATGTATACAGCCATGTGCCATCGGCGCGGCGGATAACCGGATCTGATAGGCTTGATGTGTCGATTTTCTGGGTGCCGCGAATAAGGTCTTCCCAGACCACTTCTTGGCCAGATAATTTGAACCGCCAATGCGGTGAATTGCCATTATCGGCATGGGCTTGTTTATCTTGTTCGCTCAGTTCAAGGGCGGCGCGGTCATATACGGGCGGCAGGCCGCGCGCTAATTGGCGTTTGCGCTTGCGATCCAGCTCATCGGGTGTTTCATAGCAGGCGTAAACCAGTCCCTGCTGTTTCAGGCTTTCAAACACTTCTTCATAGCGGTCGAACCGCTCTGATTGACGCGCCGTCAGGTCTGGGTGCAGGCCGAGCCAGGCCAAGTCTTCATCAATGGCAGCAGAAAAAGCCTCGGTCGAGCGCGCTTCATCGGTATCGTCATAGCGCAGCATAAATTCGCCGCTGCCGCTATCGTCGCCGCGTTTGGCAAACAAATAGCAAAATAAAGCGGCGCGCGCATTGCCGACATGCAAAAGACCGGTCGGGCTGGGAGCAAAACGTGTTCGGATGGTCATAAAGTCTCTCTTACTTGCTGAAACAACACAGCCTAAAGGCCAGCATCGCGGAAGCCATTGGTTATCGGGTAGCGACGGTCGCGGCCGAAATTTCGATTGCCGATTTTTGCCCCGGGTGCGGCCTGACGGCGTTTATATTCGGAAATATACAATAAATGTTCAATCCGTTTCACGGTTTCTGCCGCATGGCCACGGGCGATGATTTCATCAACCCCCAGCTCATCCTCGACCAGCGCGAATAAAATATCATCCAGCGCGTCATAGGGCGGCAAGCTATCTTCATCTTTTTGATCGGGGCGCAATTCAGCGCTTGGCGGCTTGTCGATAATCGCCGTCGGGATCACCTCACCATCTGGCCCCAGCCCATTACACGGCACATTGGCATTGCGCCAGCGCGACAGAGCAAACACTTCGGTTTTATAGATGTCTTTAATCGGGTTATAGCCGCCATTCATATCGCCATATAGCGTCGCATAGCCGACCGAGACTTCGGATTTATTACCGGTGGTGACAACCATTGAGCCGAATTTATTCGACACCGCCATCAACAACACACCGCGCAAGCGCGACTGGATGTTTTCTTCGGTAATATCAGGCTGAGTATCGGCAAAAAGCGGCGCCAGCGTGCCTTCCACCGCGCCGACCGAGCTGGCAATCGAGACGTCATCAAGGCGCACGCCCAAGGCTTTGGCGCAGGCGGCGGCGTCATCAAGGCTGGATTGGCTGGTATATTGCGACGGCAACATGATGCAATGGACGCGCTCGGCCCCCAACGCATCGACCGCCATGGCAGCGCAAATGGCGCTATCAATGCCGCCCGATAGGCCGAGCAGCACACCGGGGAAGCGGTTTTTCTCGACATAATCGCGCAAGCCCAAAACCGCGGCGGCGTATATCTGCTCACTCTCATCGCCCATCTCAGGCGCCGCGACTGGCTCGATATGGCAACCGTCTTGGCTGTGATGCACGCTAATGACGGCGGTATCCTCGCGCCATAAGGCGCCTTGCACGGCAAGCGCGCCATCGCCGTTCAGCGCAAAACTGCCGCCGTCAAACACCAGCTCATCTTGGCCACCAAATTGATTGACATAAACCAGCGGCAGGCTGGTTTCTTTGGCCCGCGCTTGGCCATGGGCAAAACGACTACTCTGCTTGCCGCGTTCAAATGGCGAGCCATTCGGCGAAATCAATATATCGACCCCCTGCCCGCTCAAATGCGCGGTGACATCGCTGAACCAAATATCTTCGCAAATCGGCAAGCCGACGCGCAAACCGCGCAATTCAACGGGGGCTGGCATCGGGCCAGCGGTAAAAAGACGTTTTTCATCAAATACTGCATAATTCGGCAAATGATGCTTGTGGCGCAGCACGGCATGGCCGCCATCGGCCACCATCACGCTGTTATAAAGCTGACCATTTTCAACGCTGGGCAGACCGAAAATAATCGCTGGCCCGCCATCTTTGGTTTCATCGCTCAGGGCTTTGGCGGTGTCTGTCACATGGCGCAGAAAAGCCCGCTTGAGCACCAAATCCTCTGGCGGATAGCCGGTCAAAAACAATTCGCTGGCGACGATAATATCAGCATCGGCATGGGCCACGCGACAAGCCCGCAATAAATCGGCATTGGCGGCCACGGCCCCGACGGTCGGGTTTAGTTGCGCCATCACGATTTTCAAGGTTTTTGTACCATTTGTCATACACGCTATGTAGCGCGTGAAGGGCTTGCGAACAAGCACTACCCTTGCATCCAACGGTAAGTTAATTAAGCTATTGGGACAAAATAAAGACGAAAGGCAAACGCCATGAACCGGACAATAAAAAGATGGACCCTGAGCCAGCGTCCCGACGCGACCCCCACGACCGATTGCTTTGAATTGGTTGATTTTGAATTGCCACCTTTGGAAGCCAATCAGGTGCGCATCAAAACCCATTATTTCTCGGTCGACCCGGGTATGCGCGGGCGCCTGAGTGGTGACAGCTACGCCGCCGCTCTGCCGCTCGGCGCGGTTATCGAAAGCGCCGGTATTGGCGAGATTATTGAAACATCGTCCGAACGCTTCGTGGTTGGCGATATGGTGATGGGCGGCCTTGGCTGGTCACAAGGTGTGGTGCAAATCGACCGTGGCCTGCAAAAACTCGACCCCGCCTTATTCGACGACAAAGTGCGCATCACCGCATCCATCGGCGTGATGGGCGTGCCCGGCCTGACCGCGTGGTTTGGTCTGCAAGATTTGGGCAGGCCGAAACAAGGCGAGACCTTGCTGGTGTCATCCGCCGCCGGACCGGTTGGCGCAACGGCTGGCCAGATTGGCAAATCACTGGGCCTGAAAGTCGTCGGCATTGCCGGCGGCACGGAAAAATGCGCCTATGTCGACAGCCTCGGCTTTGACGCGGTGATTGACTATAAAGCGCAAAAAACCCAAAGCCAGCTTATCCAAGCCATTCAGGGGGCCTGTCCTGACGGGGTTGATATTTATTTCGACAATGTCGGGGCTGATATGCTCGACGCGGCGATTTCGGCCATGCGCCCGCATGGTCGCATCGTGGTATCCGGCCAGATTGCCGAATATAACCGGCCTGACCCGCATGGCATCCGCAATGTCACCAATTTCATCACCCACCGCCTGAATATGGCGGGGCTGGTGGTGTATGACTATGCCAAGCAGTTTCCCGAGGCCCAGGCGGCCATTGCCGGTCTTATTCGCCGCGACCAGTTGATCTATAGCGAGGATATTAGCAACGGCATTGACGGCGCACCGGAGGCTTTTATTGGCCTGTTTAGCGGCCAAAACCATGGCCGTCGGCTTATTCGTGTATAGCCCGTTCAAATTGGTGCAAAACCGCCCAATCACCCGCAAGCGCATGTAAAGGCTTTCTTTTTGCCTGCAAAATCCGTATATCAAGCGTCGTGGTTAAATCATCTTAGCCACAAGATATGAAAGTTAGACCTATGACAAAAAACTGGACCCTTGAGAGCTGGCGCACGTTTCCGATTAAACAAGTGCCGAGTTACCAAAACCAAAACGAATTGGAAACCGTCGAGCAGCGTCTCGCCTCGTTTCCACCTTTGGTGTTTGCCGGTGAAGCGCGCAATCTGAAAGCGCAGCTCGCCGAGGTTTGCGAAGGTCGTGCCTTCCTGCTGCAAGGCGGCGATTGCGCCGAGAGTTTTGCCGAGCATCATGGCGACAATATCCGCGACACATTCCGCGTCTTGCTGCAAATGTCGATTGTTCTGACCTATGGCGGCAAATTGCCGGTGATCAAGGTGGGTCGGATGGCTGGTCAGTTCGCCAAGCCACGTTCTGCTGACACTGAAACCATTGATGGCGTCGAATTGCCGAGCTATCGCGGCGATATTATTAATGGCATTGAATTTGAGCCAACTGCGCGCGTACCAGACCCGCAGAGGCAAATCTCGGCCTATCGCCAAGCCGCCTCGACGCTGAACCTACTGCGCGCTTTCGCCAAGGGCGGCTACGCTGATTTGGCCGAAGTGCATCGCTGGAACCAAGATTTCGTCGCCGCTGGCAAACAAGGCGCGCGCTATGAAGAACTGGCTGGTCAAATTGATGAGGCCATGGCGTTTATGGCGGCATGCGGCATTTCCAGTGCCACCGCGCCGCAAATGAGCATGGTTGATTTCTACACCAGCCATGAAGCGCTGTTGCTTGGCTATGAGCAAGCCCTGACCCGCCTCGACAGCACCAGCGGTGATTACTATGACACATCTGCCCACATGCTGTGGATTGGCGACCGTACCCGCCAGCCAGATGGCGCGCATGTCGAATTCTTGTCAGGTATTGAAAACCCGATTGGTCTGAAATGTGGCCCATCGCTGGAGCCGGATGAGCTGATCACCCTGCTCGACAAGCTGAACCCAGAAAATGAACCGGGACGCATCACCTTGATCGCCCGTTTCGGCCACGACAATGTTGAAAAACATTTGCCGGCCCTGATCCGCAAAGTCGAAAGCGAAGGCCGCAAAGTGGTGTGGTCATGCGACCCGATGCACGGCAACACCATCAAAGCCTCAAACGGGTATAAAACCCGTCCGGTTGATCAAATCCTAACCGAGGTGCAAAGCTTCATGGCGGTGCACCGGGCTGAAGGCACGCATGCGGGCGGTATTCACTTTGAAATGACCGGCCAGAACGTCACCGAATGTATTGGTGGCGCGCAGGCGATTTCAGAGGAAGATTTGTCGAGCCGTTACCACACACATTGCGACCCGCGCCTGAACGGGTCACAAGCCCTCGAATTGGCGTTCTTGATTGCTGAAGGTCTGGGTCAGAAATAATCCGGCTTAGTTAAGCGGTTTTTTGCCCAAAATACGCGCGGCCTCAGCTTGTACCTTGTCGATGGCCGCGTCGACTTGTTCTTGCGCCACGGCAATGGCGGCGTCATCGGCGTCTTTGGCGATATAAATCGGCTCACCATAAACAATCGTTCTTTGGCCAAACGGCAAAGGCAAATGCAGGCGGTCCCATGTGCCGATAATAGGCAGTTCCGGCTTATAACAAAAACCAACCGGTATCATCGGGGCGCCTGAGCGGGCCGCTAATTTGACCATGCCGGGGCCGGTTTTGAACACCGGGCCAGGCGGTACGTCGGCGGTTGCCAGAACCATCTCACCGGCTTGCAAATGCCGCAACATGGCGCGGAAGGCTTGCGCCCCGCGTTTGCGTGGATTGGTACCCTTCTTGGCCGCCGAGCCGGTGCCCGAGCCTTGCGTGATGCGAAAGCCAAAGGGCTTAAGGATTGTGCCAATCACCGCGCCATCGCGACTGCGCGACACCAGAGCGGTTAAAGGCCGGTGAAACAGACGCCCCATCGGGATGCCCTGAAAATTACGCCCATGCCAGAGCACAATAATCGCCGGCTTGCCGTCTAATTGTAGCTTGTTAATCGCACTGTCACCTGCGATTTGCACTTGTGTTGTCCACTCAATGAGGCGGATGTAAAAGGTCAAAATTGTGCCGAACAGGCGCAGCGGCCAGCTTATATCATCGGCTTCAAAACTATGGCCGATTTTGGCTTCGCGTTGCCTTTTTGGGAGACGCGCGGTGAGTTTTTTAACCTGTTTGAACATCTGATAACTCTATGACGCAGACCTTGGTTGTTTGAATGTCACCAATTCTTCGGCCGCTGTTGGGTGCACGGCAATGGTGGCGTCAAATTGCGCCTTGGTCGCGCCCATGGTGACGGCGACGCCGAAAGCCTGAATCATTTCACCGCTGTCGGGGCCGACAATGTGCAATCCCAAAATTTTGTCACTATCTTGTTCGACAATCAACTTCATCAGCGTCTTTTCATCGCTGCCCGACAGCGTGTCTTTAAGCGTGCGGAAGTCGGTGGCATAGACATCAATCGCATGGCCAGCGGCGCGGGCTTGTTCTTCACCCATGCCGACCGTACCAATTGGCGGTTGCGAAAACACCGCCGTGGGAATCAATGAATGGTCGACCTCTTGCGGATTATTATTGAACACGGTTTCGGCAAACGCCGCGCCTTCGCGAATAGCCACTGGCGTCAGTTGTGCGCGTTCGGTGACATCGCCGACCGCATAAATCGAGTCGATATTGGTTTGCGAGCGCGCATCGACCAGCACTTCGCCGCGCGCGCCCAGCGCAACACCGGCTTGTTGCAGGCCGAGATCGTCGGTTTTCGGCACCCGCCCCGTGGCATACATCACCAGCCCTGTCGTCTGCTTGCTGCCGTCTTTGAACGTCACCTCATAGCCATCACCCGATGGCGTGATCTCGGCAATGTCGCTTTCGGTTTTCACCGTCAGGCCCTTTTTTACAAGCTCGCCATGCAAATGCGTGCGCACCTCATTATCGAAGCCGCGCAGAATTTCTTCACCGCGATAAACCAAAGTGGTGTTGACCCCCAAACCGTTAAAAATACCGGCGAATTCAACCGCGATATAGCCGCCACCGACGACCATAATATCGTCTGGCAGGGTTTCAATATGAAACGCTTCATTGGAGGTAATGGCGTGTTCGATGCCGGGAATCTCAGGCATGAATGGCGTCGCCCCGACGGCCACCAGAATATATTTGGCAGAAATCTCGCGCCCGTCGAGCAGCACTGTATGGGCGTCTTTGACGCTGGCATGGCCGGATAAAATCTCGACCCCGCTGGCCTCTAGATTGCGGATATAAATACCGTTCAGGCGGTCAATCTCTTTGTCTTTATTGCCGATCAGCGTCGGCCAATCAAAACTGCGTTCGCCGACCTGCCAGCCAAAACCAGCAGCGCTTTCAAAATCCTCGGCATAATGCGAAGCGTAGACGAATAGTTTTTTCGGCACACAGCCACGAATGACGCAGGTGCCGCCGACGCGATATTCTTCGGCAATCGCGACTTTGGCACCGTAAGAGGCGCTCATCCGCGCCGCGCGCACCCCGCCACTACCGGCGCCGATGACAAACAAATCATAGTCGTAGCTCATAATGTTCCAACTTCCTGTAAACCGTCCGTGCCAGCCAGCACAGCAGCCGTGGCATAGCCCAAAAACAGACCATGTTCAACAACGCCGGGCACCGCCAATAAAGCACTGGCCAGCGCTTCGGCGTCATTAATCGTGCCTAGGGCGCAGTCATAAAGGTAATGTCCGCCATCGGTGACAAACGGGCTATCGCCGCCGCGCAAGCTCATCGGCCCAGCATGGCCAGTGGCGTGTAGTGCATCGGCAATGGCACTGGCGGTGGCTTGATGGGCGAACATATTGACCTCGACCGGCAAAGCAAAAGCACCTAATTGGTCGACCATTTTGCTGTCATCGGCAATCACAATCATTGCATCAGAAGCTGCGGCGACAATTTTCTCTCGCAATAGCGCCCCGCCGCCGCCTTTGACCAAGCGCAGCGCGGCATCCATCTCATCGGCGCCATCGACGGTTAAGTCTAAGCGCTGCAAATCGCCCAATTCGGCGAGCGGGATATTCAAGCTTTCGGCCTGCTGGCGGGTGGCCTCTGAAGTTGGCACGCAGACCACCTCCAGCCCTTCGGCCACTTGCGCGCCGACACCATCAACGAAATAGCGCGCCGTCGAGCCTGTGCCGAGCCCCAGCTTCATGCCCGAGCGCACCTGTTCCAAAGCTCGCAAAGCGGCTTTCTGCTTCATAATTTCAACCGGATCCTCAGGTGATAACAGCCTTTGCCGCCAGCTTTCTCCACTCATAATCCACGCTCCTTACTAATTACGCCCCAGGCCTCATTAATCGCTGCCATGCGGGCGGTTGCTATATGTATCATTTCTGGCGGCAATCCGCGCGCCTGTAATTGATCGGGATGATTATCGCGCACCGCGTCGAGAAAGGCCCGGCGCACCTCGCCATCACTGGCATGGCGCGACACATCAAGCACCACATACGGGTCTTGCACGCTACCATCGTGGCGCGCCTGCACGCGCTTATAGACGCTGTCTTCGAGGAAAAATAAATCAGCCACGATTTTCAAAAACTGCTCCTCGCGCGGGTGCAAATGGCCATCGGCATAGGCGATATAAAACAGCACATCCAACACATCTTCCAGCACTTGCGGGCTGTCGGCATAAATTGAGGCAACTTGCTTGGCGTAGCTGTCAAAACCGGCGACATCTTGCTGCGCCAGCATGAACACCCGCTCCATGTTTTTCTGCTCAGACTCGGGCACTTTCAAGACATCTTGCACGGCCTGAATTTCCATCGCCGACACATCGCCATCGGCGCGGGTCATTTTCGCCGCCAATGAAATCAGCGCGATGGTGAAAACCACTTGATTGTCGTTAATGCGATCGAGGGTGAAATGCCCTGCCATCGCCCCAATCAGTGCGCCCGGCACGCCGCCGATGACATAACCCGCCGCGACGCCAGCAATTTTGCCCCAAACCGACATTCGGTCTCCTTGGATGGGTGGCGCGCGCGCCACCGGATAGCTCGAGCGCAAGCATATACGAGTTCGATGATTTTTTCGACAACCGCTTTTGCGCCGCTCAGCCCTATCAGCCGCTACGCCTTATAAGACAGAATAGGCGCCAGCCATTTCTCGCACTCAGCCACCGACATGCCCTTGCGCTTGGCGTAGTCCTCGACCTGATCGCGGGCGATTTTGCCGACCCCGAAATACTGGCTTTCCGGATGGCTGAAATATAGCCCGGAAACCGCCGCGCCGGGCCACATGGCAAAGCTCTCGGTCAGCGAAATATCGACCACGCTGGTTGCTTCGAGCAGCTCAAATAAGGTCTGTTTCTCAGTGTGGTCGGGTTGCGCCGGATAGCCTGGGGCTGGGCGAATGCCGACATAATCCTCGGCAATCAGTTGCTCATTATCCAGCTTTTCGTCAATGGCATAGCCCCAGAACTCGGTGCGCACGCGCTGGTGCATGCGCTCGGCAAAGGCTTCGGCCAATCGGTCGGCCAGCGCTTTTGACAAAATCGAGCTGTAATCATCGCCCGCGTCTTCAAAATTTTTAGCCACCGCATCCTCGCCATGGCCGGAGGTGACGGCAAAGCCGCCAATATAATCAGCTGCGCCGCCAACCGGCTGAATGAAGTCAGACAGCGCAAAATTGGCCCGCCCTTCACGGCGTTGCATTTGTTGGCGCAGGCTATGCAGGCGGGTGCGCTCGGTGCTGCGTGTGTCGTCTGTGTAGACGATAATATCATCGCCCTCGCGCGCCGCTGGCCAGAAACCGATAACCGCTTTGGCGGTCAGCCATTTCTCGGCAATCATTTTGTCGAGCATGTCTTGCGCGTCTTTGAACAAAGCAGTGGCCGCCGCGCCGACGACCTTATCGGTCAAGATGGCCGGATAGCGGCCATGCAAATCCCAGCTTTGGAAAAACGGCGTCCAGTCAATATAGCCGCGCAATTCTGCCAAATTATAATCGTCAAACACTTTGGTGCCGAGAAAGCTTGGCTTGACCGGCGTGTGGGCGATGTCAAAGCAATTGTCGCGCGCATCATGGATGGAGACGCGCACCGCTTCCTCGCGGCCCCGCGCATGGGCTTCGGCCATGGATTGATAATCGGCTAAAATGTCGGCCTTATAATCATCGCTTTGGTCTTCCGACAGCAGGTTGGTGGCAACCCCGACAGCACGGCTAGCATCGGTCACATAGACGGTCTGCCCGCGCGTGTAATTCGGGTTGATTTTCACCGCCGTATGCACTTTCGATGTGGTGGCGCCACCAATCAGCAAGGGAATATCCAAGCCCTGCCGCTGCATCTCTGCCGCCACATGGCACATCTCATCCAAACTCGGCGTAATCAGGCCAGACAGGCCGATAATGTCGACGTCTTCTTCAATGGCGCGGGCGATAATATCAGACGCCGGCACCATCACGCCCATATCGATGACTTCAAAATTATTGCACTGCAACACCACGCCGACGATATTCTTGCCAATGTCGTGGACATCGCCCTTCACCGTCGCCATCAGCACTTTGCCTTTGCTGGAGCTTTTTTGCACCGCGCCGTCAGCTTGCGCGGCGGCCTTCTCGGCTTCCATATAAGGCTCGAGATAGGCCACGGCGCGTTTCATCACGCGGGCCGATTTGACCACTTGCGGTAGGAACATTTTGCCATCGCCGAATAAATCGCCGACGCGGTTCATCCCGTCCATCAGCGGACCTTCAATGACATTTAACGGGCGGGCGACTTGCGCGCGCACTTCTTCGGTGTCTTCTTCGATATAATCGCCAATACCATTGACCAGCGCGTGCGACAGACGCTCAGCGACGGGGGCTTCGCGCCACGACAAATCAACCTTTTGCTCAACGCCCTTTTGGCCGCGATAGGTTTCAGCCACTTCGAGCAGCCGGTCAGTGCCATCGTCACGGCGATTAAGCAAGACATCCTCGACCGCCTGTTTCAAGCTCGGTTCAATGTCTTCGTAAATCGTCAACTGGCCAGCATTCACAATGCCCATATCCATGCCCTGCTGAATGGCTTGATAGAGAAACGCCGAATGCATGGCTTCGCGCACTGGCTCATTGCCACGGAAGGAGAAGGAAATATTCGACACCCCGCCCGATACATGCGCGCCCGGCAGTTCTCGGCGGATGCGCCCCGTCGCCTCGACGAAATCAACGGCGTAATTATTGTGTTCTTCAATACCCGTCGCGACAGCGAAAATATTCGGGTCGAAAATAATATCTTCCGGCGCAAAGCCGATGGTTTGCGTCAAAATATCGTAAGAGCGTTTGCAAATCTCGAATTTACGGTCCGCCGTGTCGGCCTGCCCGTCCTCGTCAAACGCCATGACAATCACCGCCGCGCCGTAGCGTTGGCACAAGCGGGCTTGCTCGATGAAGCTGGCTTCGCCCTCTTTTAACGAAATGGAATTGACCACCGCCTTGCCCTGAACACATTTCAAACCGGCCTCAATAATCGACCATTTGGAACTGTCAATCATCACCGGCACGCGGGCGATATCAGGCTCTGTGGCGGCGAGATTGAGGAAGCGCACCATGGCCGCTTCACTATCCAGCATCCCCTCATCCATATTCACGTCAATAATTTGCGCCCCATTATCGACCTGCTGACGCGCCACTTCGAGGGCTGTGTCGAAATCGCCTTCGGTAATCAGTTTGCGAAAACGCGCCGAGCCGGTGACATTGGTGCGCTCGCCGACATTCACAAAACGAATATCGTCGGTCAGGGTGAACGGCTCCAGCCCCGACAAGCGCATATGCGGCGTCACCTCGGGCACGGCGCGCGGGGCGGTTTTACTGGCCTCCTCGGCAATCGCCGTAATGTGTTCCGGCGTCGTGCCACAGCACCCGCCGAGAATATTGACCAGTCCCGCCTCGGCAAACTCGCCAGTGATGGTGGCCATTTCTTCGGCCATCTGGTCGTATTCGCCAAATTCATTGGGCAGACCGGCATTTGGATAAATGCAGACATAAGTGTCAGCAACGCGGGCAATCTCGGCCGCATAGGGGCGCATTTCATCGGCCCCCAAGGCGCAGTTCAGCCCGACGGCGAACGGTTTGGCGTGGCGCAGCGAATTCCAGAACGCTTCGGTGGTCTGCCCCGATAAGGTGCGGCCTGAGCGGTCGGTAATGGTGCCAGAAATAATCAGCGGCAAGGTGATGCCAGTTTCTTCAAACACATCCTGCACGCCATGCACGGCGGCCTTGGCGTTCAATGTATCGAACACGGTTTCAATCAAAACAAGATCAGCGCCGCCTTCAATCAGCCCGCGCGTTGCCTCGGCATAGGCCTCGCGCAATTGGTCGTAATTAATATTGCGATATCCCGGGTCATTGACTTCGGGTGAGATTGAGGCGGTGCGATTGGTAGGGCCAAGCGCGCCAGCAACATAACGCGGGCGCGACGGATCGGCCGCCTCCATCGCGTCGCAGGCTTGACGGGCCAGCTTGGCGCCTTCCACATTCAACTCATAGGCCAGATGTTCCATCTGGTAATCGGCTTGTGCAATCGTCGTCGACGAAAACGTATTGGTCTCGACAATGTCACTGCCCGCTTCCAGATAGGCGGTATGAATATCGCGGATAATGTCGGGCTGAGACAAAGACAGCAAATCATTATTGCCCTGCACATCGGTATGATAATTAGCGAAGCGGTCGCCGCGATATGCCGCCTCATCGAGGCTGTGACGCTGGATCATCGTGCCCATCGCCCCATCGAGAATAAGAATTCGTTGCTGAACCTGCGCCTCAAGCGCTGCAAGTCGTGTTTCGCGTGTCCAACTCATTATGCTACATCCGTTTGCGTGCCGAGACCCAGAATGCGGCACACCGCAAAGGTCAAATCAGCTTGATTGAGGGTATAAAAATGCAAATCTTCGAAACCTTCTTCGATGAGTTTGCGGCATTGGTCAACCGCCACAGAAGCGGCGATATATTTGCGCGTGTCGGCGTCGTCTTCGAGGCCACGATAATGGGCCTCCAGCCATGCCGGCACGCTGGCGCCAGTGGCCAGTGCCATGCGCTTGGCGCCAACAAAATTGGTCGTCGGCATAATGCCAGGGATTACCGGAATGCTGACATTGGCCGCCGCCAAGGCATCGCGATAGCGTAAATGCGCTTCGGTATCGAAAACAAATTGGGTAATCGCCCGCGTTGCGCCGGAATCAATCTTGGCTTTCAGCAAATCAATATCATCGGCGATTGACGCGGACTCGGGGTGCTTCTCCGGATAGGCGCTGACGGTAATGTCAAAGCCGCCGCGTTTGGCCAACGCCCCGACCAGCTCAACCGAGCCGCTATAGCCGTCCGCATGCGGGCTAAAGGCGCCCATATCCGGCATATCGCCGCGCAAGGCGACAATGTGCTTCACGCCAATGGCGGCATATTCGTCAATCACCTCATCAACATCGGCTTTGCTGGCGGCAACGCAGGTTAAATGCGCTGCCGGGTGCAAATCGGTCTGTTCAATCAACCGCTTCACGCAAGCATGGGTGCGGTCGCGCGTCGACCCACCGGCGCCATAGGTCACCGACACAAAGTCAGGCACAATCGGTGCCAGACGCTCAATGGCGTCCCATAGCTTGGCCTCGGCCTTCTCCGTCTTGGGCGGAAAAAATTCGAAAGAAATACGCGTCATAATTTACCTCAGTGTCTCGTGTTTGGCTTGGTGTTTGTCAGCCCTGCACTTTGTCAGCCATCCAAAGGGACACCGATAAATCATGCGTCTGTGAGGTCAGCGTTTCGTTGGATTTATAGCTCAGGCCAGCTTGCCTGAACATGGTTTCAATTTCATCTGAGGCAAAGCCAAGGCGGCGATGCGCGTGTTCCTCGCGCAACACTTCCATCTGGTGCGGGCCAAAATCGGCGATCAGCACACTGCCGCCAGGTTTCAGCAGACGACCGGCCTCATTCAGGGCTTGCAGCGGATCATCGAGAAAATGCAAAACCTGATGCAGGATGACAATATCGGCGACCCCATCCTCCAACGGCACATTAGCGCAATCGCCTTGGCGCACCTGACAATTTTCAAATCCGGCATTGTCCAATTTACTGCGCGCAATGGTCAGCATTTCGGGGCTGATATCAAAGCCAATGGCGCGATTGCACTGGGCGGCGAATATTTCCAGCATGCGGCCCGTGCCAGTGCCCAAATCGACCAGCAACTCGATGTCGCGATCACCAATATGGGCGGTGATTTTTTCTTCCACTTGCGTTTCGGGGATATGCCGTGTGCGCAAATCATCCCATGCAGCGGCATTGGCCGAGAAATAGGCGCGGGCACGCGCGGCGCGTTCTTGGCGCACCTGCTCGAAGCGTTCATAATCGCGTTGCAGGGTGAGATCATCTTGCGGCAAATGGGCGATGAATTGCGCCAATAAACTGGCCACCTCGACCCCATCATTCAAACGATAGAAAACCCAACTGCCTTCGGGGTTGCGCTGCACAAGGCCGGCATCTGCCAGCAATTTCAAATGCCGCGAAATACGCGGCTGGCTTTGCAGCAAAACTTGCGTCAACTCAGACACGGTTAATTCACCACGCGCCAAAATGCCAACGATGCGAAGACGTGTTGGTTCGCCAGCGGCGCGCAGAGCTGAAAGTAGTTTTTCCATGACGCCGTTTATATATAAATATATCTTTATGTGTCAAGCCTGATAAGGCTTGTCATCCACATAACGCCGCCGCTGAGCGGAATCGGCGGTTGCCGCCCCCTCCCCGTCTGAGGCGGAATAGACATGTAAAAAGGGCGCGGAACCGATTGGCCCGCGCCCTAATTTTCAACCAAGCGGTAAATCCGCACCGCTTAGTCGACAGGCTGCATACCTGCATCTGCAATGCCGTGGGCACGTCGTGTGCCTGGAATACGGATATCCTCGACAAGATCCTGAATATCTTGTGGTGGCTCCTCGGTCATAATCGCGACAACCGCCCCGACCGCCAAAGCAAGCCACATGAAGACAAAACCAATTCCCTCAGGTGACACCCCGAACAGCCACTGGTCATCTGACCCACCGCCAAATTTAAAGTAGTAAATATAGCTAAAGGTGGTGATGAGACCGGTGAGCATGGCGGCAATAGCGCCTTCTTTGTTCATCCGTTTCCAGAAAATACCAAAGAAAATAATCGGGAACAAAGAGGCCGCCGCCAAGCCGAAGGCAAAGGCGACCACCTGCGCAACAAATGGTAATTGCGTGGCAAAGATACCTAATAGGCCGGCACAAATAACCGCGACAGCGGCTGCAACACGCGCCACCAGAACCTCATCTGTCTCAGACATATCTGGCTTGAATGTGCGTTTCAGCAAATCATGCGAGATGGCTGAGCTGATCACCATCAGCAAACCAGCCGCCGTTGATAGCGCAGCCGCAAGACCGCCGGCGACAACCAGGCCAACAACCCAGCCGGGCAATTGGGCAATTTGCGGATTGGCTAAGACGAAAATGTCGCGATTGGGCACCACCTCATTGGCGATACCGTCAAGCGCATTAGGACCGCGATATTGCATAATCCCGTCACCATTTTTGTCGTCATAGGCCAGCAGACCGGTTTTTTCCCAGTCTTTATACCAGACCGGCACAGGCTTGCCGCCTTGGCGCACAATTTGTGCGGCTCGCGCTTCATAGTTTTCCGCGTCGGAAATATAGGTCGAGTCATTTACCGTATCGATAAAGTTCAACCGCGCAAACGCGCCAACAGCGGGTGCGGTGGTGTACAGGATGGCGATAAACACCAAAGCCCAGCCCGCCGACACACGCGCCGCCTGCACACTGCGCACAGTGAAGAAGCGAATAATCACATGCGGCAGACCAGCCGTGCCAAACATCAGCGCAGCGGTGATGCAGAACACATCGATTTTAGATTTGGTGGTCGAAGTGTATTCGGTAAAACCGAGTTCGCGCACCACGGTGTTCAGCTTATCCAGCATTGAAGTATCAGTGCCTGCGACATCGCCAATAAAGCCGAGTTGCGGCATTGGATTGCCGGTAATGGTCAGCGAGATAAAGATCGCCGGAATGGTATAGGCGAAGATTAGCACCACATATTGCGCCACTTGCGTATAGGTAATGCCCTTCATACCGCCCCACACCGCATAGACAAACACGATGGCCATGCCAATGACTATACCAACATTGGCTGGGACGCCGAGGAAGCCGGAGAAGGCCACGCCCACCCCTTTCATTTGTCCCGCAATATATGTGAAGGAGACAAACAACGCGCAAATCACCGCAATTACCCGGGCTAGGCCGGAGTAATAGCGGTCACCAACAAAGTCGGGCACGGTAAATTTACCGAACTCGCGCATATACGGCGCTAGCAACAAGGCCAGTAGCACATAGCCGCCTGTCCAGCCCATCAGATAAACCGAGCCGCCATAACCCAAAAAGGCAATCAAGCCCGCCATGGATAAGAACGATGCCGCACTCATCCAGTCAGCGGCGGTGGCCATACCATTGACCACAGGGTGAACATCATGTCCGGCGACGTAGAAATCTTCCGTCGATCCCGCTTTAGAGCGTATCGCAATATAGATATAAGTGCCGAAGGTTAAGACGACGAAGAAATAAGTCCAGGCTTGTTGATCCATGACCTACTCCTTAATTCTGAATTTTGATTCGTACTGATTCATCTTCCAGCAGTAGATGAAAATCAGCGCGACAAAGATGTAAATCGCTCCGTTTTGAGCAAACCAGAAGCCAAGCGGTGCGCCACCAAAGCTATAATTGTCCAGCGCATCGCGGAATAGAATGCCCGCACCATAGGAGACCAAAAACCACACCGCCAAAAGCATGACCGTTAGTCGCCT
>JAHEIG010000028.1:23708-25188 GCA_024639515.1 Rhodobiaceae bacterium
CCCATATTTTCTTGATTATCTTGAGCCATTTAACCTCCCTTTCATATAACGTAAGATGTCCCATCCAAAATGTTTCTTAAAGGTATAATGGAGAATAGCGCGACTTTAGTCTAAGGAATCACAAACAAGACGGGGAGATAATTGGGGGCGGATTGGTCAGCAGGCCTATTTCTGGCGTAATTTGAAACCTTGCCGCACCAACAGACCGGCCAGCACAAAACCGCCGAAAATATATAGCTCCAGCAAGCCCCAGCCAGGCTCGGCCAAGGCTTCAAGCCCGCGTATCAGAAAAATACCGGCCACCAGAAGCCCGAAAGCAATCAGTAAATGCGATTTCATTGCCCTATCAAACCACTGTTTTTCAAACCTGTAAGCATATTTATTGGTAAATTTCCGAAATTGGTATAAGACCTTTGGCGAAATTGAAATTTCACTTGCGGAAAGCCTAGAATAAAACGTTTCCGAAACCCTGAAAAATAGACTTTATGTGAGAGCGTGGCATGTTTGGAAAACAATCACTCTACCTAGTATTTGGTGGCAATCTTGAGACCATTGGCCGGTCTGAATTTCAAGACCTGCAAGATATTGAGCTGGTCGGGCTGTATGGCAGTTTTAATGATGCGGAAGCCAAATGGCGCAGCAAGTCGCAAGCCAATGTCGACAATGCCGCGCGCTGTTATCGGGTGGTGGCGCTGCACAATATTATTTCGCCAGCCGACAGCGTGTCTGACTTCTTATCAACTCATAATGTCTCAACCGGCCTGCGCGTCTCGCCCAAGACAACGGTCAGCAGCACCTGCCGCAAAATGGCCGATGCCAATGTCGGGGCGGCGATTATTGTTGAAGATGACAAGCCAATTGGCGTGTTCAGCGAGCGCGACCTGATTGGCATTGTGGCTGAAGCCGAGCATGGCTGGCGCAATGAGCCGATCAGCAAATATATGACCCCGTCGCCGCTTTGCGTGTCGATGGATGACAAGCTGGTCAACGCCCTGTCGGTGATGAATGACCTCCACTTCCGCCATTTGCCGGTGATTAGCCAAGACGGCATGTTGCGCCATGTGATTTCGGTGCGCGATTTCGCTTTTGCCCGCAATGAGAACTTTATTAATATGGACAAACGATAGGCCGCGCGACGCAATAAAGCCTCTATCATCAGCGCCAGTCTTCCCATATCATCGAGAAATCTACATTTATCGATTCTAAAGTAAGGCTCCATATGTCTATCCGTCGTTTCCGCCTCCAATTCGCTGCTATCGCCCTCAGCTTTGCGCTGAGTGCCTGCGCCGGTTCATCTGCCACACTCGACAATGGCTATGATGACGCCAATGACCCATATGAAGGCTTCAACCGCAAAATGTTTGCGGTCAATATGACGCTGGATAAATATGCCCTACGGCCGGTCGCCAATGCCTATTTGAAAGTGCCGGAGCCAGCGCGGATTTCTATCCGTCATTTCTTTGACAATTTGTCTTCACCC
>JAHEIG010000100.1 GCA_024639515.1 Rhodobiaceae bacterium
GTGGTCGCCGGCGCCTTCAACAACCGCGATGGCGCCTGAGTTACGCACGGCAAAGCGTTCGCCAGCGACACCACGGAAATAGCATTCGCCATCAATCGCGCCATACAACACGGTGTTGCCCACAATGATGCTGTTTTCCGGCACAATGCCGCTTTCGGCTGGTGGATAAATTGCAATACGCCCGCCGGACAAGCCTTTGCCGACATAGTCATTGCCTTCGCCACTTAGCTCGAGCGAAATACCACGGGCCAAAAACGCCCCGAAGCTCTGACCGGCTGTGCCGTTCAGTTTCACTGAAATCGTATCATCAGCAAGACCGGCGTGACCGTGGCGTTTGGCCAATTCGCCTGACAACATGGTGCCAGCCGAGCGGTCAATATTGGTGATTTGCTTTTCAATCTGCACAGGTTTTTTGTCTTCCAGCGCAGGCATCGCCTCGGCGATTAATTTACGGTCGAAAATATCGACAATTGGATGCTCTTGCTCACCGCAATTATACACTGGCTCGTCGCTGTCGATTTTGGTGAACAGACGCGTGAAGTCGAGACCTTTGGCTTTCCATTGGTTGATCGCATCGCGTGTGTCCAGTAAGTCGCTTTGACCGATAATCTGATCCATCGAGGTAAAGCCCATTTCGGCCAGCATCTCGCGGACTTCTTCAGCAATGAAGAAGAAGTAGTTAATGACATGCTCTGGCTGGCCGGTGAAGCGCTTGCGCAATTCTTCGTTTTGCGTGGCGATACCGACAGGGCAGGTGTTGAGATGACATTTGCGCATCATCACACAACCGGCGGCAATCAGCGGTGCGGTTGAGAAACCAAATTCATCAGCCCCCAACAGCGCGCCAACAATGACGTCACGGCCTGTGCGCAACCCGCCATCGACCTGCACCGCGATACGGGTCCGCAGATTGTTGAGCACCAATGTTTGCTGGGTTTCGGCAAGACCGATTTCCCATGGGCTACCGGCGTGTTTGATAGAGGTCAGCGGGCTGGCCCCTGTGCCGCCTTCAAAACCGGAAATCGTGACGTGATCGGCGCGGGCTTTCGAGACACCGGCGGCGACCGTGCCAACACCGACTTCAGACACCAATTTCACCGACACATCGGCGGCGGGGTTGGTGTTTTTCAGGTCGAAAATCAACTGCGCCAAGTCTTCAATCGAATAAATATCATGGTGCGGTGGTGGCGAAATCAAGCCAACACCTGGGGTTGAGTGGCGGACAGCGGCAATCCGCCGGTCTACTTTGTGACCTGGCAATTGTCCGCCTTCGCCCGGCTTGGCACCTTGCGCCATTTTAATCTGAATCATATCCGCATTAGCGAGATATTCGGTGGTGACACCAAACCGGCCAGAGGCCACTTGTTTAATCGCCGAGCGACGTGAGTCGCCATTTTCATCTGGGGTAAAGCGGGCGGCTTCTTCGCCACCTTCACCAGTGTTTGACTTGCCGCCGAGACGGTTCATCGCAATCGCCAGTGTTTCATGCGCTTCAGGGCTGATGGAGCCAAGCGACATCGCACCGGTTGCAAATCGCTTGACGATTTCAGTGACCGGCTCGACCTCATCCAAAGACACTGGCTTGCGGCCGGTTTCTTCGGCCAGACGGATTTTGAACAGACCACGCAGGGTCAGCAAATGCTCGTCTTGCTGGTTAATCATTTGGGCATAGGCACGATATTGCTCGCGGTTATTGCCGCGAACCGCGTGCTGCAATGAGCCAACTGTGTCGGCGTTCCATGCGTGGTCTTCGCCACGCGCGCGCAGGGCATATTCACCGCCGACATCCAGCGTGTCACGCAGCACGGGGCTGGTGCCAAAGGCGGCGTGGTGACGGGTAAGGGTTTCTTGCGCCACTTCATCAAGGCCAATGCCTTCAATGGTGGTGGCGGTGCCACGGAAATATTCGTCGATAAAGCCTTGCGACAGACCAATGGCGTCAAAAATTTGCGCGCCGCAATAAGATTGGTAGGTCGAGATGCCCATTTTGGACATCACTTTGCGCATGCCTTTGCCGATGGCTTTGACGAAATGCGCGTGGCCTTGCTCGCGGCTCAACTCAAGCTCGAGTTTCTCGCGCAATTGGTCGACGGTTTCAAACGCCAAATACGGATTGACTGCTTCGGCACCATATCCAGCTAAGCAGCAGAAATGATGAATCTCACGCGCTTCACCGGTTTCAACAATCAGACCAGCATTGGTCCGCAGGTTGGTTCGGATCAGGTGATGGTGCACAGCGGCGGTGGCCAGCAGCGCCGGTATCGCCACACGGGTTTCGTTCATTGCCCGGTCAGAGAGGATCAGAATATTCTCATGTCCGTTGGCAATGGCGTTTTCCGCTTCGGCGCATAGCTCGAGCAAGCGGGCTTTCAGGCCCTCTGCGCCAGTTGCCGCATCCCATGTCATATCCAGCGTTGCGGCGTGGAAATGATTATCTTTCACATCGCTGATGCAGCGGATTTTTTCCAGATCGTCATTGCTCAAAATAGGCTGAGCAACTTCCAGACGTTTTTGGTCTGAGGTGCCTTCAAGGTTCAGCAGGTTCGGGCGTGGGCCGATGAAGGAGACCAGCGACATCACCAATTCTTCCCGAATAGGGTCAATTGGCGGGTTGGTCACTTGCGCGAAATTCTGTTTGAAATAGGCGTAAAGCGGTTTTGAATTATCCGACAACACAGCCACAGGCGTATCGGTGCCCATAGAGCCAGTGCCTTCTTCGCCATTGGCCAGCATTGGCGTCATCAGAAATTTCAAGTCTTCCTGCGTGTAGCCAAAGGCTTGCTGATAATCCAATAAGTCTTCAATCTCGTCCGTGTGCGGCTTGCCTTTCGGGGCAGGCAGGTCTTCCAGTTTAATCTGGGTGGCCGCCAGCCATGCTTTATAAGGGTGCGAGGCAGACAATTCGGCTTTGATTTCGTCATCTGAAATAATCCGGCCTTGCTCAAGGTCGATGAGCAACATACGACCCGGCTGCAGACGCCATTTTTCAATGATTTTCTCTTCCGCCGCTGGCAGCACGCCCATTTCTGAGGCCATCACCACACGGTCGTCTGAGGTAACATAGTAACGGGCTGGACGCAGACCGTTGCGGTCAAGCGTTGCGCCAATTTGGCGGCCATTACTAAACGCCACAGCCGCAGGGCCATCCCATGGCTCCATCAGCGCGGCGTTATATTCGTAGAAAGCGCGGCGTTTTTCGTCCATCAAAGGATTGCCGGCCCAGGCTTCTGGGATCAGCATCATCATGGCATGGGCCATGGAATAACCGCCCATCACCAGCAGTTCGAGCGCATTGTCGAAACTGGCTGAGTCAGATTGGCCTTCTTCGATTAGCGGCCACACTTTTTTCAAATCGTCGCCGAACAAATCAGAGGCCAGAGTTTCTTCGCGCGCCGCCATCCAGTTCACATTGCCGCGCACGGTGTTGATTTCGCCATTGTGGCAAATCATGCGGAATGGTTGAGACAGCGACCATGTTGGGAAAGTGTTGGTTGAAAAGCGTTGGTGCACTAAAGCCATGGCCGACACGGTGTCGGTATCGCGCAAGTCATCGTAAAACGGGCCGAGCTGGCTCGAGAGCAACAGGCCTTTATACAAAATCGTGTAAGACGACAATGACGGGATGTAGAAGAAGTTTTTCGCTTCCGCCATATCAGCTTGGGCGACCTCCAATTCAATCAGGCGACGGATAACAAACAAATCGCGCTCGAAAGACGGCTGGTCGTCGCTGGTTTTAGCATTGGCGATGAAGAACTGGCGAATAACCGGCTCCGTCGGCACCACTGAATAACCAAGGTCGCTATTATCGACCGGCACATCGCGCCAGCCCAACAGCGTGTGGCCTTGGGCGGTAATGTTGCGCGCCACAATATCTTCGATTTTGGCGCGCCAGGCATCATCTGGCGGCAAGAAAATCATGCCAATGCCATAGCTGCCCTCAGCCGGTAGCTCAAAGCCCAGACCGCTGGTCACTTTACGCATAAACGCATCAGGGATTTGCAACAGCATACCAACGCCGTCACCGGCTTTCGGGTCAGCACCAACAGCACCACGGTGCTCGAGGTTTTCGAGAATGGTTAGGCCATCACGCACAATGTCGTGGCTTTTCACGTTTTTAATATTCGCGACGAAACCAATACCGCAGGCGTCATGCTCATTGGCTGGATCATACAGCCCCTGACGCGCAGGTAAGCCATTGCGCAAATTGGCTTGTGTATTTTGTGTCTTTTTAAGCGGCTGCTGTTTCATGCTGCCTTCCCCATTTCGTCACCGATGCCCAGCTGGCCAAAGATCCAGCAGCCGCATCATCTTTCAAATAAGTCTCTGTCTATTTGGTCAGAGCACCACGTTCTGATCAGCCTTAAGAGACGCTTGCACGCCGGCCGATAACGAACACAATATAGGCCAAAATTGACTCAAAATTCAAGCAAATTGGTCAACATCATTGACCTAAATCCCCTCTAGCGCTAGGCCAACCTCGCCAAGCCCTTGAACTTTATTGATAAAATTCTCTGTATCCCGATGCGCGTTGCATGGTCGCAGGGCAAAATGACGGTAAAATCACGCTGAAACAGTGATTCTAGGCACCTTGCGCTTTGAAGAAGCGGGCAATGCTCTGCAAGGCGGCTGTGGCCTCAGGCACCAGCCGATAGGCAATCTGGTGCACATGCGGCATGTCTTGCCAGACTTCCAGCTCAGCCTTTACGCCGGCGGCTTTGGCGTTGTCGACCAGCCGCGTTGAGTCATTGAACAACACTTCTTCCGTGCCAACTTGCACAAACAAAGCCGGCAGGTCGGAGAGGTCGGCAAATAGTGG
>JAHEIG010000011.1 GCA_024639515.1 Rhodobiaceae bacterium
GCCCGTTTAGCTGGCGCAAGAAGTGGGAAAAAAACTGGGATGAGGTCAAATATTGCTCTCAGAGATGTCGTCAAACGAAGGTAAAAGTAAAATGATTACAGTGTTTTATGATGGGAAGTGTGAGCTTTGCTCGAAGGAAATCAGCCATTACCAAAAGATCGCGCCAGACGGTGTTTTCAACTGGCAAGACATTACCCAATCATATAGCGAGCTACGCGCCATGGGGGTCAGCCTCGCCGATGGCTTGCGCCGTATGCATGCCCGCGACAGCGACGGCAATCTGCATGTCGGGGTCGATGCGTTTATCCTGATGTGGAAGCAGCTCGATCGCTGGCGTTTGCTAGGCTTCGTCATCTCCCTGCCGGTGCTTAAACAAATCGCCAAAATCGCCTATAACCAGTTCGCCAATTGGCGGTTCAGCCGTCTTGAGCACTGTCAAATCGCTGAATAGGCTTATTCGAGGCCGACGTTTTTTGTGGCGCCGCCACGAGCCTGTGCTCAATCGGGGGGTTGCATGGAAGCTGGGTAGTGCCGCGCCACTTGGTGCCGCAACATAAAACACTTGCCGAGATGGTCGGCTAGTCTCTAATCTCCGCCCATGAAAGCAAATCGAACATCACTTTGGCTTATCGCCTTTGTCTGCCTCGGCCTTGTCGCCTGTGACGACGCGCCAGATCAACAGGTGGCTGAGTGTATGTCGCCCACCGCCCAAGCTATTACACAGCCCATAGCCCTGCCCGCTGGCCAGTTCACCATGGGTGAAAAAGCCATTTACCCCGAAGAAGGCCCACCGCGCAGTGTGCGCGTGGCGGCCTTCGATATTGACCCCACCGAAGTAACCAACCAGCAATTTGGCGCCTTTATTGCCGCCACAGGCTATGTCACCGATGCTGAGAAGAACCAGCCCGGCTTTAATGTCCCGGGCGGGGTGGTGTTTACCGTGCCGACGCCGAATAATCCGAGTTGGTGGCGATTTGTCGAAGGCGCTAGTTGGCGCCACCCCGAAGGCCCAGACAGCTCGATTGACGGCAAAGCATTCGAGCCGGTGGTGCAAATCTCTTACCGCGACGCCGAAGCCTATGCAGATTGGGCGGGGCGACGTTTGCCAAGCGAGGCGGAATGGGAATATGCCGCCAAAGGCCGCTCGACCACGACCTTTGTCTGGGGCGAAGAACGCAATCCCGATGGCAAAGAAATGGCCAATAGCTGGCAAGGAGCCTTTCCGATTCACAATTCGGTGCGCGATAAGTTCGGGCGCCGCGCGCCAGTTGGCTGCTTTCCCGCCAATGGGTTTGGCCTCTACGACATGATTGGCAATGTCTGGGAGTGGACACAGACAATCTATCAAACCAACCACCAGCCGAGCATGGAGACCTCTTACGCCATTAAAGGCGGCTCGTTTCTCTGCGCCCCGAATTTCTGCCAACGCTATCGGGCACCGGCGCGACAGGCCCAAGAGGGCAGTTTTTCGACCAATCATATTGGCTTTCGAACCGTCGCCTCGCGCCCCTAGCCACCCCCAAAGCCACCCCAAAGACATGTAGCTTTGGCTTCTCAGCCTCAGCAAAGCAGGCTACAGTCATGGCTAGTCTGGGAGGTTGTAAATGGCTTATTTAGGGTTACTGGCTGGCTTGGCCTTGTTGATTTATTTGGCGTTGCGTGGGGTTAATATTTTCTTCGCATCGCTCTTGTGTGGTCTGATTGTGGCACTGTCGAATGGGCTGCCGGTCACCGACGCGGTTTTCCAACATTATGCGGTCGGCCCGCTGGGGACGTTCAGCTTCGCCGGTAAATTCTTCCTGTTGTTCATCGCTGGCGCCATATTTGGCCGCGTCATGGGCGAAAGCAAGGCGGCTTCGTCGATTGCGCTGGCGATGATTGATCGTCTCGGTTCAGATCGAGCTTTGTGGATTACGGTGATTTCTTGCGCCCTGCTGACCTATGGCGGTGTGGTGGTGTTTGTCGTCATCTTCGCCATGTATCCGCTGGGCCTCAGCTTGTTGAAGCGCGCCGACATTCCCAAACGCTTATTTTGCGCCGCCTTGGCGTTGGGCGCGGGCACTTTCACCCTAACCGCCCTGCCCGGCACGCCGTCGATTCAAAATGTGATACCCAGCGTGTCCCTCGGCACCGACCTTTTCGCCGCGCCGGGGCTCGGCCTGCTGGGCGGCGCGATTATGTTTGTCCTCGGCATTGTTTATCTCGAACGCCAACGCAAGCTGGCCAAAGCCAATGGCGAAGGCTTTGAACCCGGGCCGATGGATAAGGTCGAAAACATGGTGGCCAGCGATGACATGCCAAGCTGGCAAATGGCCCTGGTGCCGCTGGCCTTCGTGTTGGGCACTATTTTGCTGCCACGCTTGTCGATGTCATTGGGTGTAGCCCCCGAAACCGGCACCATTGCACAGATTATTCAATTCGCCTCGGCCCAGCCGATTTTCTGGCCCAGTCTGGCGCTGGTGCTCGGCAGCATATTGGCTTGCGGTTTGTTTCCGACCATTCGCCAGAAAAGCTTATCGCTTTTTGGTGAGGGCACCAATGACGCCATCATGCCGCTGCTCAACACCGCTGCGGTGATCGGCTTTGGCGGCATTGTCGTGCAGACGATCGGTTTCCAAGACTTTTCGTCAGTCATGTTGAATTCCGGCCTACCGCCGAAAGTATCGGCCTTTGCCAGTGTCAGCGTGGTTTCGGCAATTACGGGCTCGGCCTCGGGCGGCTTGCAGATTTTCATGAGCACCATGGCCGAACCGTATCTGGCGATGGGGATTCCCGCCGACGAACTGCACCGTTTAATGGCCATGGCCAGTGGCGGCTTTGATACCCTTCCACATTGCGGTGCCGTGGTCGCCATGCTAACGATTACCCAATTGAGCCATAAGCAGGCCTATAAGGATGTCGCGGTGATTACTTTGGTCATTCCGGTCATCGCAACCTTGGTCTGCCTGGCTGTCAGTATGGTGATTTGACGATAAACCAGTATATTTACATATATTTAATGTAGTAAGGGTTAATATACATTTGATATTCGCAGAACTCTAGGTTAGAAGACAGAAATACGCACCCTAAATAAAGGTAAACGTCCGTGACGGATCTAACCCATTTGCAACGCCTCGAGGCCGAAAGCATTCACATTATGCGTGAGGTGATGGCGAGTGCCGAAAACCCCGTCATGCTGTATTCTGTCGGCAAGGACTCGGCGGTGATGCTGCATCTGGCCAAGAAAGCGTTTTATCCGTCGCCGCCGCCCTTCCCGCTTTTGCATGTCGACACGACATGGAAATTCCAAGCGATGTATGAGCTGCGCGCCAAAGCCGCCGAAGATGCGGGCATGGAACTGCTGGTCCACCAAAACCCGGAAGCCAAAGAAAAAGGCATCAACCCTTTTGACCATGGCGCCCTGCATACCGATATGTGGAAAACCGAAGGTCTGAAACAAGCGCTTGATAAATATCAGTTCGACGCCGCCTTTGGGGGTGCCCGTCGTGACGAAGAAAAAAGCCGCGCCAAAGAGCGTGTGTTCTCTTTCCGTGGCGCCAATCACCAATGGGACCCAAAGAACCAACGGCCTGAATTATGGAAGCTATATAACGCCCGCAAAGGCAAGGGGGAGAGCATTCGTGTGTTCCCGCTGAGCAATTGGACAGAGCTGGACATTTGGCAATATATCCATCTCGAAAACATCGAGATTGTGCCGCTATATTTCTCGGCCCCGCGCCCAACGGTTGAGCGCGATGGCCTGCTTTTGATGGTCGATGATGAGCGCTTCCCGCTAGCGCCTGGCGAAACGCCGGTTGAGCGCCACATTCGCTTCCGCACGCTGGGCTGCTACCCGCTAACCGGTGCGGAGGAAAGCAAGGCCACCACCTTGCCGGAAATTATTCAGGAAATGCTTCTGACCACCACCTCTGAACGCCAAGGCCGAGCGATTGATAAAGACGCTGGCGCCAGCATGGAAAAGAAAAAACAGGAGGGCTACTTCTAATGACCGACACGCCCTCCGTTTACCAAACCGACGCGCTGATTAGTCAGGACATCGACGCCTATCTCGATATTCACCAGCACAAATCCATGCTGCGCTTCATCACCTGTGGTTCGGTTGATGACGGCAAGTCGACGCTGATTGGCCGCTTGCTCTATGACAGCAAGATGATTTTTGAAGATCAGTTGGCTTCGCTGGAAGCCGACAGCAAGAAAATGGGCACACAGGGCGACGAGATTGATTTTGCCCTCTTGGTCGACGGCTTGGCGGCTGAACGCGAGCAAGGCATCACCATTGATGTCGCCTATCGCTTCTTTGCCACGGAGAAACGCAAATTCATCGTCGCCGACACACCGGGCCACGAACAATACACCCGCAATATGGTGACCGGCGCCTCAACCGCTGATTTGGCGGTGATATTAATCGACGCCCGCAAAGGGGTGTTGACGCAAACCCGCCGTCACAGCTACCTCGCCCATCTGATTGGCATCAAACAGATTGTGCTGGCGGTTAATAAAATGGATTTGGTCGATTACGACGAAGCTCGTTTTAACGAGATTGTCGACGATTACCGGGCCTTTGCCGAGACCATTGGCATTCAAGCCTTTACCGCCATTCCGCTCTCTGGTCTGGCCGGCGACAACATCACCAACCCGTCAGACAACACGGCTTGGTATCAAGGCCCAACGCTGCTCGCCCATCTCGAAGATGTCGAGCTGAGCAACACGCTGGAGCAGGAAAAAGATTTCCGCATGGCGGTGCAATGGGTCAACCGGCCTAATCTCGACTTCCGTGGGTTTAGCGGCCAAATCGCTTCTGGCGTTGTGCGCATCGGCGACGACGTGCGGGTTGTGCCATCGGGCAAGCAATCAACTATCGCCAGCATTGTGACATTTGATGGCGAACTCGACCAAGCCGTGGCTGGGCAGTCAGTGACGCTGACCTTTGCCGATGAAATTGATTGTTCGCGCGGCGATGTGATTGCCGCCGCCAGCGCCCCGCCTGCCGTCACCGACCAGTTTGAAAGCACGCTGGTGTGGATGGATGAAACACCGCTTTTGCCGAGCCGCAGTTATATTCTGAAAATCGGCACGCAACGGGTCAATGCTGCGGTGCAGACGCTCAAACACCAAATCAACGTCAATAGCAGCGAACAACTGGCCGCCTCGACGCTGCAATTAAACGATATTGGCGTTGTCGATATTTCAACCGACCGACCAATTGTGTTTGAAGAATATGCCGATAACCGCGAAATGGGCGGGTTTATTCTGATTGATAAAATGACCAATGCCACAGTCGCCGCTGGCATGGTGCGGTTTAGCCTGCGACGGGCGCAAAACGTTCACTGGCAAGCGATTGACGTTGACCGCCAAGCCCATGCGGCGCTGAAAAACCAAAGCCCACGTGTCTTGTGGTTCACCGGCCTGTCAGGGTCTGGCAAGTCGACCATTGCCAATGAGCTCGAAAAACGCTTGCATCAAACCGGACGCCACACTTATCTGCTGGATGGTGACAATGTACGCCACGGCTTGAACAAAGACCTTGGCTTTACTGACGCCGCACGGGTGGAAAATATCCGTCGTGTTGGCGAAGTCGCCAAATTAATGGCCGATGCAGGGCTGATTGTTTTGACCGCGTTTATTTCACCCTTCCAAGCCGAGCGCGACATGGTGCGCGCCATGCTGCCGGATAATGAATTCGTCGAAGTGTTTGTCGACACACCGCTGGCTGTCGCCGAGCAACGCGATGTGAAGGGCCTGTACAAAAAAGCCCGGGCTGGCGATTTGAAGAACTTCACCGGTATTGATAGCCCGTATGAGGCGCCGGAAAACCCAGAAATTCGTATCGACACGACGCAAATGACCGCCGAACAAGCGGCCGATGCCATCCTCGATTGGTTGTCGAAAAACGCTTAAATCTATTGCGCCCAGCCGCCGCTAAACGGTATCGCTTGGCCGACAAAGAAATCGCTTTCGTCCGAGGCTAAAAACAGTGCGAATAGCGCATCCTCGCGGGCACTCGCCAAGCGACCGGCCGGCACTGACTTCAAAAGCTCTTTGAAGGCCGGCGTTTCGGTAAAGGCAGGCGGAAAATAAATCGGGTTCTCGACGAAATTCTGGGCGATCAAATTAATCTGAATATTATGCGGTGCCATTTCCGCCCCGACCGTGCGCACATAGCCCACTTGCGCCGCCCGCGCCGCGCCATAGGCCGACACACCAGCCAGCGATTTAACGCCCGTGGCACTGCCATAAACCACCACTTTACCCTTTTGACGCTCGACCATTTGCAGCATCACCGCTTTCACCAATCGGTGCAGAGGATGCACCATCATGTCGAACATGGTGTGCCATGTCTCATCTGGCATCTCCATCGCCGCGACACCGAGATTGGCGGGGGCGGCGAGATTGGCCACCAGAATATCAATATGGCCGGTCTCGGCGACCAATTCTTCAACACGCCCTTGTTGGGTTAAATCCGATTGGTCGGCAATCACCTCAGCGCCATGTTCGGTGAACAGGGCTTGCGTGGCTGGCCCCATATAATCATCGGCTTGCGTCAGCAGGACGCGCTGGCCATCGAGACGTTTATCCATTGTTGCCTCTTACGCCGCAGGGTCGAAAAACGGTCGGTCTCCGGCAATGGTGACGCGCTCCATGGCGCGCACATGCGGGAAATAATCCGAGGCGGCGAAATGTTGGCTGGCCCGATTATCCCAAAACGCCATGGAACCAACTTCCCAACGGAAGCGGCACTGGACCTCTGGGTTAGACGCCGAACGATACAGCTCAGCTAGCAAATCGGCGCTTTCTTGCGGCTCCATATCTTTGACGTGGCTGGTAAAGGCGCCATTGACATAAAGCGCGCGGCGGCCGGTTTCAGGGTGGGTGCGTACCATCGGGTGTTCCATGGGCGGGTAGAGTTCGTGCAATTCTTCCGGCTTTTTATTCAAGCGTTTGGCGAAGACGCGCGAAATATCATGCACGGCAATCTTGCCCTCGATTTTCTGCTTTATCTCGTCGGATAAATTCTCATAGGCCATTTCCATATTGGCAAACAGCGTGTCGCCGCCCACTGGTGGCAGTTCAAGGGCGCGCAGAATCGAACCAAGCGAAGGCTTTTCGCGCCATGTCACATCGGAATGCCACATATTCTCACTGCCGCGCGAGTCCGGCCCGTGCACAATGCGCAGCACTTCAGGGTCTTCTTGGTCTTTTGGCGTGGCTGGGTGGATTTCCAGATCACCGAACTGGCGGGCAAAGGCAATATGCTCGGCCCGGGTTAGATTCTGGTCGCGGAAAAACACCACCTTATAATCCAACAATGTCGCGCGAATATCGGCAATCATCTGCGCGTCAAAACGGGCCAAATCAACGTCTAAAATTTCTGCGCCAATGGTTGGCGTCAAAGGCCGAATATGCAGACTGGTGCTCGGCTCTTGGGCTTGTGACATGCTCATATTTAATCTCCCCTATTGGCTATAGCCTGCCAGCGCAAATCGCATGCGTCAAGTCGCTGGCAGAGCATTTGACAGGGTCGCCATAGCGGTTATGTATACGCTTATGAAACAACCGATACTGATTATCGGCGGAGGCCTGATGGGGGTCACGACCCTCTATGAACTGGCGGCGCGCGGGCATGAGGCTGTGCTTTTTGAGGCGCAAGACGCCTTGGGGCTGGGCGCAAGCTTTGCCAATGGTGGGGTGCTGCACCCTTCCCTGCCAGACCCATGGAATAATCCCGGTATTGGCGGCCCGCTACTGCGCTCGCTATTCAGCCCAACAGCGGCGATGAAATTGCACTGGCGCCAATTGCCCAGCCTGGCCGGTTGGGGGCTGTCATTTCTGCGCCATTCGGCCCCGGCCAAACACTGGCACGCCAGCCGCGCCAATTATCATTTGGCCACTTATGCGACGCAACAGACCATCGCCCTGTCGCAACAGCTCAACCTGTCTTTCAACAATCGCCCGACCGGGATGATGAAAATCTATCGCACCGCCGCAGCACTCGAAAAAGCCACCGGCTTTGCCGAGAAGCTGGCGGCTGAGGGGCTGGCCTTTGAGCCGCTGACGCCGTCGCAAATGGTGGCGCGTGACCGGCAACTGGCGGATGCGGCGGCGCAAGCAGTGGGCGCTTTGCATTTCACCGGCGATTATCTTGGCGACGCGCGCGGGTTTTTATTGGCCCTGGCCGAGCAAGCCAAAGCCAAAGGCGCGCGCATCCGCACCGGCAGCAAAGTGCTGCACCTGATGCAACAAAATGGCAAAGTCACTGGCCTGCGCGTGCGCACCCCGCAAGGCGACGAAACCGTCGACGGTCAGGTCGTGCTGACGGCTGGCCATTGCGTCGATCAGCTGACCCGCCCGCTCGGCTTGCGTCTGCCGATTCGCCCGGCCAAAGGCTATTCGATGACGCTGGATGCCTCGGCTTTGGGCGATGACATGCCGGTTTACCCGATTGTTGATGATGCGCGGCATATTTCGATTACCCCGCTGGGCAATCGCTTGCGGGTGCTGGGCACGGCTGAATTTGCTGGCGCTGATACCCGCCTTGATGCCAAACGCATCGACACGCTGAAGCGATTCTTGGCCGATTTTTACCCGCAGCTTGCCGCCAAACTCGACCTCGTGGCGGCAGACTTATGGGCCGGTCTGCGACCGATGAGCGCAGACGGCAAGCCGTTTATTGGCGCCAGCCGACGCGACGGCTTATGGCTCAACTGCGGACACGGGCACTTAGGCTGGACAATGGCCGTCGGCTCAGCAAAATTGCTGGTTCATCACATCGATTCGGCACTCGGCCAACCACCCACTGAGCTGCCCAAAACCCTTGACGCTGGCGACTTCTCGGCCTCAAGATAGTCCCACCTGATAGTCGGAATATTGGAGGAACGCGACGAATGAAAACTGTTTTAATTGGTGCTGGTCAGGCGGCGCTTCAAACCATTGTTAGCCTCAGACAACAAGGTTATGAGGGCGACATTCACCTGATTGGTGACGAGCCTTTTATCCCCTATCAGAGACCCCCGCTGTCGAAAGCCTATTTGCTCGGCGAGCTTGAGCGCGACCGTTTGTTCCTTAAGCCTGAAAAATTCTTCGACGAACAGAATGTGACGATGCATCTAGAAAGAACCGTCACCAGCATCGACCCAGAGGCGAAAACCATTGCCGGCGATGACGGCTTTGCGCTGGATTATGACAAGCTGGTGATTGCCACCGGTAGCCGCCCACGGATTCTTGGTCTGCCGGGCCGCCAGCTCAAGCATATTTTCGATTTGCGCGGCATGAGCGACATTGACGCGATGATGCCGCATTTCCAAGCCGGCAAGAAACTGGCGATTATTGGCGGCGGATATATCGGGCTGGAAGCGGCGGCTGTGGGCCGCAAAATGGGGCTAGATGTTACCGTTCTGGAAGCAGCGCCGCGTTTGCTGGCGCGCGTGGCTGAACCCGAACTATCGGCCTATTTCACCCGCCTGCATGAAGGCCATGGTGTCGAGATTAAAACCGAAACCTCAATCGTCGGCTTTACCGAAAGCACCTCAGAATCTGGCTGTGTTGGCGGTATTGAATTTGCCGATGGCAGTATCTTGGACGCCGATATGGTGATTACCGGCATTGGTATTCTGCCAAATATCGAAATCGCCGCAGAAGCCGGGCTGGACATCGAAAACGGCATTGTGGTCGATGATTTGGGCCACACCTCGGTGGCTGATATTTACGCGGCTGGTGATTGCACCTACCACCCGAATGATTTGCTGAAGCGCAAATTGCGGCTGGAAAGCGTGCCCAACGCGATTGAACAAGGCAAAGCCGTGGCCTCTGATATTGTTGGCAAGCCGCAGCCCTATCACCAAGTGCCGTGGTTCTGGTCAGATCAATATGATGTGAAGCTGCAAATCGTTGGTGTGCCCGAGCGGGTTGACCACAAAGTTTTGCGCGGCGATGACACGACCAATTCATTTGCCTGGTTTTACTTCACCGATGGCAAGCTGACCGGCGTCACCGCCGTCAACCGCATGGCGGAGTTTATGGCCGGCAAACAATTGATCTTGAAAGCCTGCAGCGAAGGCCATGAAATCTCGCCCGAGCAATTGGTCGATGAAGACAGCAAACCGAAATCGTGGTTGGCCTAGGCAGATGGCACAGTTTCGGCACAATTTGAAAAACTCTTGCATTGTCGCCATGGCCGCGTGTTTCTTGCTAGCTTGCGCCTCTGATGAGCCGCCTGCCTCGACGCTCTACCCCAATCTCGGCAAGGCCGTCGACGACCCCAAATTTAGCCATTGGTATCGCTCGGCCAGCGAAAAGGCGCGCACCGCGTTTTTCATCAGCTTTTGCCTCGGCAAAGGCTTTCGCCGTGGTTCGGTGCGCTTCAACGCTTGCGTCGGCAATGCCCGCAACAGCGTGAACATCCGAATTCAGGGGCGTCTGTAGAGATGCCAACACTGAGCCGCGAAGAACTGATATTGGCACCGCTGGTTGAGGCGGAAGAAAAGCATGGCGAATTATATGAGCTGGTCTATGACGCCTTGTTCGCCGGCTATCCTGATTATCGTGACTTATTCATCCTCGACAGCGATGGCGGCTTGCGACGTAATATGTTGCGCACCACCATGGATATGATTGTCGATTACGCGCATGACGCATTGGATGAGGGCTACCTATATGGCATGCGCCTCAACCATATTCACTATGGCGTTGACGAGGATGCGTTTGACCAGTTTTTTGAGGTTATCGCGCAAGTGGCAGCACGCGAAGCGCCCGACCAATGGACGCCGGCAACCTCCCAAGCATGGGCCGAGATGAAAACAGAATTTGCGAAAACCCGCGACTAAAACGCCGCAATACCGGTGATCGCCCGCCCCAAAATCAACGCATGCACATCATGTGTGCCTTCATACGTGTTGACGGTTTCAAGGTTAATCGCGTGGCGCAGCACATGATATTCGCCAGCAATGCCGTTGCCGCCGTGCATATCGCGCGCTTGGCGGGCGACATCAAGGGCTTTGCCAACATTATTGCGCTTCACAATAGATACCATTTCAGGGGCAAAGCGGCCCTCATCCATCAACCGTCCGACCCGCAAGCTGGCTTGATAGCCGAGCGCAATGTCAGTTTGCATATCGGCCAGCTTTTTCTGATACAGCTGATTGGCCGCCAAGGGTTTGTTGAACTGATGCCGCTCTAGGCCATACTCACGGGCCGCATTGAAGCAAAACTCTGCCGCCCCCATAGCGCCCCAGCTAATGCCGTAGCGAGCGCGGTTAAGGCAGCTAAACGGGCCTTTCAAGCCCTCGACCTCTGGGAGAATATTTTCGTCTGGGACAAAAACCTCATCCATCATAATCATCCCGGTCACCGAGGCGCGCAAAGACAATTTGCCTTCGATTTTCGGCGCACTCAGCCCCTGCATGCCTTTTTCAAGGACAAAGCCTTTGATTTTGCCATCATGTTCTTCTGACTTCGCCCAAATGACAAACACATCGGCAATCGGCGCATTGGAAATCCATGTTTTCGAACCTGACAGGCTATAGCCGCCATCGACCTTTTTGGCATGGGTGCGCATACCGGCGGGGTCTGAGCCGGCATCTGGTTCGGTCAGGCCGAAACAGCCAATCCACTCGCCCGAAGCCAGTCTCGGCAAATATTTCTGCTTTTGTTGCTCCGAGCCGAACGTATTAATCGGGTGCATAACCAGCGACGACTGCACCGACATCATCGAGCGATAGCCGCTATCGACCGCTTCGACGGCCCGCGAGACCAACCCATAAGAGACATAAGAGGCCCCCGCACCACCATATTCTGGCTTGATGGTGACACCCAAAAGCCCCTGCTCGCCCATTTCGGCGAAAATCTCAGGTGCCACTGTTTCATTGACGAAAGCATCGGAGACGTGCGGTAAAAGTGTTTCCTGCGCGAAAGCCTGCGCGCTTTCATAGACCATACGCTCTTCTTCGCTGAGTTGCTCATTTAGAAGAAACGGGTCTTCCCAATTAAATTTTGCAATTTTTTCCATATCCGCAATATCTCATAAATTCGGTTTGTCGGGCACAAAAAAGCCCGCATGCATCAGTTTAACGCATGCGGGCTATGATTTGTCGACGGGTCTATTTCTTAATAATTCCCGCCAGCATTTTGCGTGTCTTCTCACCATAAGGCGGGCGCAGGGCACCAGCCGCGAATTCAAATGGTGATTGACGGAACACGGTTTTGGCATGGCTGAAGTTCACAAAGCCTTCTTTGCCGTGATAGGCACCGGTTCCTGATGGGCCAACGCCGCCAAATGGGGCTTCGTCCTGCATGATGTGGGTAATCACATCATTGACCGTCACACCGCCTGAGGTGGTCGAGTTAATCACTCGGCTTTCCTCTTTTCTGTCATCACCAAAGTAATACAGACCCAGCGGACGATCGTGATCATTCACATAGCCAATCGCGTCATCGACCACTTTATATGATTTGACCGGCAGAATCGGACCAAAGATCTCTTCCTGCATGACTTTCATATCTTCGGTTGGCTCAACGATGATGGTTGGCGGAATTTTATGGTGCTCTTGTTGTGAGAAATCCTCATCGGCTGGATTAATCTCAACAATCGTGGCGCCTTTTTCGCGTGCATCATCAAGGTAGCTTTGCAGGCGGTCATAGTGACGTTGGTTAACCACCGAGGTGTAATCGACATTGTCTTTCAATGTCGGGAACATGGTGGTCACAGACTTGGTTGCTTCTGAGACGAAATCATCAACCTTGCCTTCTGGCACCATCACATAGTCTGGGGCCAAGCAAATTTGCCCTGCATTGAGGGTTTTACCGGTCATCACACGGGCCGCTGTTTTGGTCATATCGGCACTTTCCGAGACAATCACAGGCGACTTACCACCCAGTTCCAGGGTCACTGGAACGAGGTTTTCAGCCGCGCCACGCATAATGTGGCTGGCAATTGGTGTGGCGCCGGTGAACAGCAAATGGTCAAATGGCATACGCGAGAAAGTCGCGCCTGTGTCTGGGCCACCCAGCACAACAGCCACTTCATCTTCGCTGTAATATTTCTCGCACAGCTCTTTGGTCAGCAAAGCGCACTGCACGGTGTATTCAGACGGCTTGATGATGGTCCGGTTACCAGCGGCGAAAATGCTACCCATTGGGCCAAAGCACAGATTAAACGGGAAGTTCCACGGCACAACATTGCCGATACAGCCGAGCGGCTGATACTCAACCCGTGTGCTGGCGCCCAAAAGACCGAGCGGGAACATGCTGCCGCGCTTAGATGCCTTCATCCATTTGCGGATTTTCTTTTTCGTGTGTTTCAGCGTGCCAATCGTGCCACCGACATCGGTAGCCAATGAACCTTCGGCACTTCGATTGCCGAAATCGGCATTCAGCGCATCGACCATGCGTTCGCTGTTTTCCACCAAAAGCGCAATTGTGCGATCAATCAAATCAATGCGACGTTCAGCCGACATTGGCCCTTCTGCGATGTGGGCTTTTTTCTGTAAGTCAATCAGGCGGCGGATTTCTTCTTCAGATGTTTCTGGAAGTTCCACCATTGTTTCTGCTGCACTCATACTTTCCTCCCGTGTAAGTTGGAGGTAAGTAAATCAAATAACTCTCGCCTTGCCAACAGTTCTTTTATGGCTAAGCTGTTCGCAAATTATGGAGAGAATTATGACTGATTTGATTACTCAGAACGTCACAGAATCCGGCGTGTTGACCATCAAAATGAACCGCCCCGAGGTGCTCAACAGCCTGAATCGGCCAATCGTTGAGGAACTGATTGCAGCGTTTCACGCAGCCAATGAAAACGACGACGTCCGCTGCGTTATTTTCACCGGTGAAGGGCGCGGATTTTGCGCCGGTGCTGATTTGGTGAACGGCCAATGGCCGCGCGAAGATGGCTGGAGCCCGGGCGATGTGTCCTATAACAGCATGGAAACCGGCTATAATGTGTTGGGCCGCGCCCTGACAAATTGCGAAAAACCGGTAATTTGCGCGATTAACGGCATTGCAGCCGGGGCCGGTGTTGGGCTGGCGCTCAGTGGTGACCTGACCATTGCCGCCAAAAGCGCCTCTTTCAAACTGGTGTTTGGCCCACAACTGGGGATTATTCCCGATGTTGGCGCCTCATGGCATGTGCCGCATTTGATTGGCCGCGCACGGGCCAATGGCGTAGCCCTTTTGGGCGACACATTGCCAGCCGAAAAAGCCGAGCAATGGGGAATGATTTGGGAAACCGTCGAGGATGACGACTTAATGGACGCCGCCATGGCCTATGCCGAACGCATGGCCACCAGCGCCATTACCGGCCTGAAAGCGGTGTCGCGCGCCCATGACCAAGCGATGATTAACAGCCATGATGAGCAACTCGATTATGAGCGCGACATGCAACGGCATTATTGTAACCAACCTGTATTTTTCGAGGGCGTTGCGGCGTTTATCGAAAAACGCAAACCAAACTTTAGACCTGTAGAAACAGCGCAACTGAAAGCTGCGCGGGAGGAAAAATAATGGAATTTGAGCTGCTGAAATTAGAAATTGATGGCGCTATCGCCACCATGACATTTAACGACCCTGAAAACCTCAATGCCATGTCAAAACCAATGCTGGAAAGCATCAACGCGGCGCTGGACTATATCGATGGCGAAGACAGCCCAGTGCGCTGCCTGATTTTGACCGGCGAAGGCCGTGGCTTTTGTGCCGGTGCCAATATTGGCGGCGACGGCCCGGTCAAAGAGGCGCCGCGCAATAACCGCAAACCCGATGCCGGTGCTGGCTTAGAAGTGATGTATCACCCGCTCTTGCGGCGTTTGCGTGGCCTGCCGTGCCCTATTGTCTCTGCCGTCAACGGCCCTTGCGCCGGTGTTGGCATGAGCTTTGCCCTGATGGGCGATATAGTGCTGGCTGGTCGCTCGGCGTTTTTCCTGCAAGCCTTCCGTGGCATTGGTCTGGTGCCAGATGGCGGCGCCACCTACATCCTGCCGCGTTTGGTTGGCATGGCGCGGGCCAAAGAACTGGCGATTATGGGCGAGCGCCTGCCAGCTGAAACAGCTCTCGACTGGGGGCTTATCAACCGCGTGCATGACGATGACGCGCTGCTCGACGAAGCCCGCAAGCTGGCCTCTGAGTTGGCCGATGGCCCGTTCTCGCTGGGTCTCATTCGCGGCCTGTTGTGGGACAGCGTCGATGCGACTTATGAAGAACAGCTCAATAATGAGCGCTGGGCCCAGCAAAAAGCTGGCTGGTCGCAAGATTTTGAAGAAGGCGTGAAGGCGTTTAACCAAAAACGTCCGGCTAAATTCTCAGGCCAATAAACGCCTGAACAACTTAAAAGGGGCGCAAATGTTGCGCCCCTTTTTTATATCTACTGGTTTATGTCTGTCAGCCAATCGCGCAACTGGCCACCAGCCCGACAAAACCCATCGCAAAAAAGATGACCAGATGCGGCATGCGGTTTAGTCGAGCCCGAGTTTTTGCATTACCAAAGCGTTGACCGCTTGTGGGTTGGCTTTACCGCCCGTTTCTTGCATCACCTGACCGACAAACCAGCCAGCCATTTTCGGCCGCTCACGGGCTTGCTCGACCTTATCCGGATTGGCCTCAATCACCGCATCAACGGCGGCCTCAATGGCGCCGGTATCAGTCACTTGTTTCAGGCCTTTTTCCTCGACAATCACCGCCGGGTCTTTGCCTTGATCTTCGCCGTCTTCAAACATCAGCTCGAAAACCTCTTTGGCAATCCGGCTTGACACCGTGCCATCGCTTTGCAAATCAACCAATTGGCCGACTTGCGCCGCCGTCACCGGTGACTCCGCAATCGAAAGACCGGCTTTGTTCAGCCCGGCAAACACACTGCCAATCACCATATTGGCGGTGGCTTTGGCGTCGCGCCCTTGCGCCGCCTGCTCGAAGAAAGCGGCATTTTCACTTTCCGACACCAGCACGCCGGCATCATAGGCTGACAGGCCGTAATCATTGATAAACCGTGCTTTTTTGTCGTCCGGCAGTTCCGGTAGACTATCGGCAATGCGGTCGACGAAGTCTTGCGTCAAAGACAGCGGCAGCAAATCCGGATCGGGGAAATAGCGGTAATCATGCGCTTCTTCTTTCGAGCGCATGGAGCGTGTTTCGCCGTTTTTCGGATCGAACAAACGGGTTTCCTGCAAAATCGTGCCGCCATCTTCGATAATATCAATTTGGCGCCGCGCCTCGTGCTCAATCGCCTGACCGATGAAGCGGATGGAGTTGACGTTTTTAATCTCGCAGCGCGTGCCCAGTTCATCCCCAGGGCGGCGCACCGACACATTGACGTCAGCCCGCAAACTGCCCTGCTCCATATTGCCGTCGCATGTGCCCAGCGAGCGCACAATGGCGCGGATCTTCTTCACATAAGCTTGCGCCTCGGCGGCTGAGCGCATATCGGGATAAGACACGATTTCCATCAGCGCCACACCGGAACGGTTTAGATCAACGAAACTCATATTCGGGTGTTGGTCGTGCAGCGATTTACCGGCGTCTTGTTCAAGGTGCAGACGCTCAATGCGGATTTGTTTGACCGTACCCTCATCGAGGTCGATGTCAATCGCCCCCTCGCCGACAATCGGCTGTTGGAATTGCGAGATTTGATAACCTTGCGGCAGGTCGGGATAGAAATAATTCTTCCGGTCAAACACCGAATAGAGATTGATTTGTGCTTTCAAGCCAAGCCCTGTGCGAACCGCTTGCTCGACGCATTTTTCATTGATCACCGGCAACATGCCCGGCATCGCCGCATCGACCAGCGAGACTTGCGAATTTGGCTCGGCCCCGAACTCGGTCGCGGCGCCAGAAAACAGTTTGGCATTTGACGAGACTTGCGCGTGGATCTCCAGACCCAAGACAATCTCCCAATCACCGGTTGCGCCGGAAATTAAATCACTGTTTGCCATTATACGCTCCACCAATCGTCTGCTTTGCCGGTAAACCCTGCTGCTTCTTCAACAACTCCGGCAACCCGCAATAATTCTTCTTCGCCAAAAGCTTTGCCGATGAGTTGCAGCCCCAGCGGCAGACCTTGCGCGTCGATACCGGCTGGCACGGAAATACCCGGCAGTCCGGCCAAATTAACCGTCACGGTGAACACGTCATTCAAATACATTTGCAAGGCATCTTTGGTTTGATCGCCAATTGGGAAAGCCGCAGATGGCGTTGTCGGCGTCAACAACACATCGCATTTTTCATACGCCTTGGCGAAGTCGTCGGCAATCAGACGACGCACTTGCAGGGCTTTCACATAATAGGCGTCATAATAACCGGCAGACAGCGCATAAGTGCCGACCATGATACGGCGCACCACTTCATCGCCGAACCCAGCGGCGCGGGTGCTGGCATACATGTCGTCAATATCAGCGCCGTTTTCGCGCATGCCATAACGCACGCCGTCATAGCGCGCCAGATTAGACGAGGCTTCGGCTGGTGCGATAATGTAATAGGCCGGCAGCGCATATTTGGTATGCGGCAGGCTGACATCAACAATCTCAGCACCGGCTTGCTTCAGCCAATCAATACCTTGTTGCCAAAGCTCCTCGATTTCCGACGGCATATTATCGACCCGATACTCGGCTGGAATACCGACCCGCAGGCCGCGAATATCGCCGGTCAAAGCGGCTTCATAATTTGGCACATCGCGCTCAATGCTGGTCGCGTCTTTGGCATCAAAACCGGCCATTGATTCAAGCATAATCGCCGCGTCTTGCACGGTTTGGGTAATCGGCCCGGCTTGGTCTAGCGATGAGGCAAACGCCACCACGCCCCAACGCGAGCAGCGGGCATAAGTTGGCTTCAGCCCGACTGTGCCGGTAAACGCCGCCGGTTGGCGGATTGAGCCGCCCGTGTCTGTCGCCGTTGCCGCCACGCCAAGACGCGCCGCCACCGCCGCCGATGACCCACCCGATGAGCCGCCGGGTACCAACTGGCTGTCGCCTGCGCCGCGCCAAGGGTTAATCACCGGCCCGAAACGCGAGGTTTCATTGGATGAGCCCATGGCAAATTCATCATTGTTCAGCTTGCCCAGCATGACCGCGCCATCGGCCCATAAATTGGCCGTCACGGTGCTTTCATAAGGCGGGGTAAAATCACCCAGAATGTTAGAACAGGCGGTGGTCCGCACGCCTTTGGTGCAGAACAGATCTTTCACGCCGAGCGGAATTCCCTCCAGCTTACCGGCCTCGCCCTTGGCAAGGCGGGCGTCGCTGGCATCGGCCATTTGCAACGCAAGCTCAGGGGTTTGCAGCACATAGGCGTTGAGCGCATCGGCCTTTGCCACACGCGCCAAATGCGCTTCGGTCAGCTCACGGGCGGTGATTTGTTTATCGGCCAGCGCGTCACGGGCACCGGCCAGCGTCAGTTCGGTTAGCTCACTCATTATTCAACCACCTTCGGCACAGCAAAATACTCGTCATCTTTTTCCGGCGCGTTTTTCAAAATATCATCCGGATAGCCGCCATCATTAACCTCATCAGCGCGCATGCGCATAATGCTATCAACGGCGCTGGTGAGCGGTTTTACGTCGGTCGTATCAACCTCGGAGAGCTGCTCGACAAATCCGAGAATTGCACTCAATTCATTTGCAAGCGCTGGCAGTTGCTCATCATTCACCCCAATACGGGAGAGCATCGCAATGCGCCGCGCCATTTTTTCATCTACTGACATATTCAGACCTTTAATGCGGAAGAGTTGCGCGAAACTAGCAAAGCCGCCTGCCCGACGCAACACGCCATTCGCGGGTGCTATCGCTTTATTTATAGCCATGCTATGAAAGCGCCATGGCAATCGTCGACACAGCGTCTCAACTTTTGGAAAACCTAGATAAAGGTCAGCGTCTTATGGGCCTCGATTTGGGCACCAAGACCATCGGCATGGCGACGGGCGATATCGCCCATTCTATTGCCACACCATTTGACACCATTAAGCGCAAGAAATTCGGCATTGACGCCGACGCGCTGGAAGCGGTGCTGCAGCGCGAAAACATTGGCGGTCTGGTGATGGGTTTGCCTTTGAATATGGACGGCTCAGCCGGCCCGCGCGTGCAAGCGACGCAAGCCTTTGTGCGCAATTGCTTCAAACGCGACAGCTTCCCCGACCTGCCGGTATTAATGTGGGATGAACGCCTGTCGACGGCGGCGGTTGAACGCACGTTAATCACCGCTGACACCAGCCGCGCCAAGCGCGCATTGGTCGTCGATAAAATGGCCGCCGCCTATATATTGCAAGGGGTTTTGGATTTTCTGCAGTCGCAGTGAATTTTACACCGCTAAATCACTTGCCAGAATCTCCCGCGAAGACTATACAATGGGCTTTTAATGGATAGTACATTAATTAAACCCGTTTTCCCGCACCGAGACCTTCTCGGCATTGAAGGGCTATCTGTTTCCGATATTACCAGCCTACTTGATTATTCTGACGCTTATGTTGAGCACAATCGACAAGGCGATAAGAAGAAATCGAGCCTGCGCGGGCGCACGCAGATCAACCTGTTTTTTGAAAGCTCGACGCGGACGCAAAGCTCGTTTGAGCTAGCGGGCAAGCGGCTTGGCGCTGATGTGATGAATATGAGTGTCGCCGCCTCTGCGGTGAATAAAGGCGAGACCCTGCTCGATACGGCGGTGACGCTAAACGCCATGAACCCCGACCTTTTGGTGGTGCGCCACGCTGACAGTGGCGCAGTTGCCCTGCTCGCGCAAAAAGTGTCCTGCGCCGTGCTTAACGCTGGCGACGGTGCCCACGAACACCCAACCCAAGCGCTGCTTGATGGGCTGACCATTCGCCGCCGCTTGGGCCGCTTGGAAGGCTTGCGGGTGGCGATTTGTGGCGATATTTCTCATTCACGTGTGGCGCGCTCGAACCTGTTGCTGCTCAACCGCATGGGCGCCCATGTGCATTTGATTGGCCCGCGCACGCTGATGCCAGCCGGTGCCGAACATCTCGGCGCCAAAGTCTTTACCTCCATGCGCGAAGGGCTGGAGGGTTGCGATATTGTGATGATGCTGAGGGTCCAGCATGAGCGCATGTCCGGCGCGTTTATTCCGTCGGTGCGCGAATATTACCATCTCTATGGTCTCGACCGCGAAAAGCTGGCCTATGCCAAGTCCGGCGCTTTGGTGATGCACCCAGGGCCGATGAATCGCGGCGTTGAAATTGATAGCGGCATTGCCGATGACCCCGACATCAGCCTGATCAGAGATCAGGTCGAAATGGGTGTGGCCGTGCGCATGGCGGTGCTGGAAGCCTTGGCTGCCAATTTGGATAAAGATGTCGGAGGTGAGGCATGAGCCAGTCTATCGCCCCGCGCCGCGCTTATGTGAATGCCCGCCTGCTTGATCCGGCCCAAGGTCTGGATGAAATCGGCAGCTTGCTGACCGAAGGCGACCGGATCGTCGCTTGTGGTGCCCATATTGAGGTGCCGACGGATGCCGAAACACTCGATTGCACGGGGCTGGCGCTTTTGCCGGGTCTGGTCGATATGCAGGTGTTTACCGGCGAGCCGGGTGAAGAACACCGCGAAACCATCGCTTCTGTGTCGCACGCGGCGGCGGCGGGCGGTGTCACCAGCATGGCGATGATGCCGAATACCTCGCCAGTGATTGATGACGCGGCGCTGGTTGATTATATTCTGCGCCGCGCCCGCGCCACCTCAATCGTCCGCCTGCACCCGATGGCGGCGATTACCAAAAATTGCGAAGGCCAGCAGATGACCGAATTCGGCCTGCTGCAAGAAGCCGGTGCCCTCGGCTTTACCGATGGCGACCGCGCAGTGATGAACGCGCTGACCATGCGGCGAGCACTTTCTTATGCGGCGAATTTCGACGCCCTCATCATGCAGCACGCGATGGATCAAGATTTGCAAAGCGCCGGTGTGGTGCATGAAAGCGAACTGGCCACCCGCCTCGGCTTGGCCGGTATTCCGGTGGCCGCTGAAACAGCGATTATCGACCGCGATTTGCGCCTCGTCGAAAATACCGGTGCGCGTTATCATATTGCGCAAATTTCAGCCGCTGACAGCGTCGACGCCATCCGCGCCGCCAAAGCCAGGGGGCTGAATGTCAGTTGCTCTGTGTCGGCAACGCATTTGATGTTGAACGAAAACGACGTCGCCAATTATCGGACATTTGCCAAATTAAACCCGCCATTGCGCAGCGAAACCGACCGCCTCGCCCTGATTGACGGCATTGCCGACGGCACGATTGATGTGGTGGTATCGGGCCACAACCCGCAAGACGCCGAAGCCAAACGCCAAACTTTTGCCAAAAGCGCCTATGGCACGGTCGGCGTCGAGACGCTGCTGGCCAGCGTGCTGACCCTGCATCACGCCGATGAGCTTGATTTATTGCCGCTGCTGGCCACCATCACCTCACAGCCTGCAGCACTGTTGGGGATTGAGGCCGGATCACTGACGGCAGGCAATAAAGCTGATTTCGCCCTGGTTGACCTTGAAGCACCTTGGGTGGTGAATGCGGATCGCCTGCGCTCAAAATCGCAAAACTCAGCGATTGAAGGAAGAAAAGTGCAAGGCGTGGTCGAAGCGTGCTATGTTTCTGGCAAGTGCGTCTTTGATTTGGGGGAATAAAAAGAATGAGCGAACAGCTAATACAAATAATCATAGTGTTTCTGGCGTATTTTTTAGGGTCAATTCCGTTCGGCCTGGTGTTTACCCGGCTAGCTGGACAAGGGGATATTCGCCAAACTGGCTCCGGCAATATCGGCGCCACCAATGTGCTGCGCACTGGCAGCAAAGCGTTGGCACTGGCTACATTGCTGGCAGATGCGGCAAAAGGCTTTATCGCCGTGCAACTGGCATGGCATCTGGCGGGCTATGAAATTGCCGCTGTTTCGGCCTTGGCTTGCTTCATCGGCCATGTGTTTCCAGTATGGCTTGGTTTCAAAGGCGGCAAAGGTGTTGCCGTGTTTATCGGCGCGGTGCTGATGTTGTCGCCGCTGACCGGACTGGCATTTCTTGCCGTCTGGTTGATCACCGCGATTGTCTCGCGGCGTTCGTCTCTGGCCGCGATTGTCGCGCTGGTGCTGACGCCGGTTTTGTTGCTGCTGCAAGGTGAAACCACCAATGCGCAAGTTAGTGTTGTGATGGTGCTGATTGCTTTATGGGCACATCGGGCCAATATTGCGCGCTTGCGCGACGGCGCAGAGCCAAAGATCGGTCAATGAATGAGCCAAACAGGCCCATAAAAAGCGGCCTCTAAGCCGCACTAATAATTAGCCCAATCATAATAATAAGAAGGGATGGGCCGCGACGATAATCAAACAAACCGTGCGCCATAAATCCATATGAGCGCGACCTCTGCCATAAGCCACCCGCTGGCCGATGAAGACTTGCTGGCCTATTTGCAACTGGCCCGCACACCGCGTGTTGGGCCGGTGACTTTTCAACGTTTGCTCAGCCTCTATGGCACGCCGCATGACGCCCTCGTCGCGCTGCCCGATTTGGCTCGCAATGGCGGCCAGCGTAGGCCGTTTAAAATCTTTGCCCGCCATTTGGCAGAAGAAGAAATTCGTCAAACCCGAGACTATGGCCGTGAATATGTGGTCTGGGGTCAAGCCGACTATCCCGAACCACTGGCGCATATTCACGACGCGCCAATGCTGATGGCGACATTTGGCAATCGCGCGCTGCTCGACAAGCCAGCCTGTATCAGCATTGTCGGTGCCCGCAATGCCTCAGCCGCTGGCCTCAAGCTGACGCAGCAGATAAGCGCCGGGCTGAGTGCGCATGGCTATGTCATTGCTTCTGGCCTTGCCCGTGGCATTGACGCCATGGCCCACCGCCATGCGCTGAAGGGCGGCACGATTGCCGTGCTCGGCAATGGCATCGCCGAGCCCTACCCGCGCGAAAACAAAGAACTGCAGGAACATATTCAGCAAAGCGGCCTGATTATTTGCGAGAACCCGCCCGACACCTCGCCCAAAGCGCAACAATTTCCGCGCCGCAACCGGATTATCGCCGGTCTTGCCGTCGGGGTTATTGTCATTGAAGCGGCGCGGCGCTCTGGGTCTTTAATTACCGCGCGTCTGGCCAATGAATTTGGCCGCCAAGTCATGGCCGTCCCCGGCTCGCCGCTTGATGCACGCTGCCACGGCACCAACAACCTTATTCGTGAGGGCGCCGCCTTGATTGAAAATGTGCAAGATGTTTTGCACCTCACCCAACCCTTGCTCACCAATCCGCCACCGGCTGGCCATGTCAGCGCCACTGACACCAAACCCGTGCGACGCCCCAAGCGTGACCTAACCACCCCTTAAAGGGAGCGGATTTCGCGCCTGTTAAGTCCGGTGCCGACAAGCATTGATGAACTGGTTTCGCTCAGCGCTTTGCCGGTCGACCTTGTTCATTTGGCAATCTTGGAACTGCAAATTGCCGGTCGCGTGAGCATTGAAGCGAGCGGCAAAATAACCTTGTTGGAAGCCTGATATCGGCTAAATGATGGCGGCCCGAAATATCAAGTCATTTGACATACGACTATATTTTGCCCATATCATGCGCGCAACCAAGCTTTTCGAGGGCATATTATGGAAGTCGTTATTGTTGAATCGCCGGCCAAGGCAAAAACAATTAATAAATATCTGGGCGCCAATTTCAAAGTACTGGCCTCATATGGTCACGTGCGCGACTTGCCGGGCAAGAACGGCTCGGTTGATCCCGATAATGATTTCGCCATGGCATGGGAAGAACAAGGCGACGCCAAAAAGCGACTAAATGAGATTGCCGCCGCCGTTAAAGGCGCCAGCCGCTTGGTTCTGGCCACTGACCCCGACCGCGAAGGTGAAGCGATTAGCTGGCATGTGCTGGAAGTATTGCGCAAAAAGAAAGTTTTGAAAGACACCGAAGTGTGCCGCGTGGTGTTTAACGCGATTACCCGCAACTCGGTGCTCGAAGCGATGGAAAACCCGCGCCAGATTGACGAGAAGCTGGTCGATGCCTATCTCGCCCGCCGCGCCCTTGATTATTTGGTTGGCTATACATTATCGCCAGTTTTGTGGCGCAAACTGCCCGGCGCGCGCTCGGCAGGACGGGTGCAATCTGTGGCGCTTCGGTTGATTTGCGAACGCGAATTGGAAATCGAAGCCTTTGACCCGCGCGAATATTGGTCGGTCGATACATTGTTTAACACCAGCTCTGGTGCCGCCCTGCCCTCGCGTTTGGCGATTCATGAAGGTGAGAAGCTGGATAAATTCTCGCTCGGCAATGAAGACGTGGCACGCGGTGCCGAAACCGCCATTGCCAATGCCAGCTTCACCGTTGACAAAGTCGAGAGCAAACCCGGCCAGCGCAACCCATCGGCGCCATTCACCACCTCGACCCTACAACAAGAAGCCTCGCGCAAACTTGGCTTTAACGCCAAACGCACCATGCAAGTGGCGCAGTTGCTGTATCAAGGGTTCAGTATTGATGGCGAAGAAACCGGCCTGATCACCTATATGCGGACCGACGGCACCCAAATTGCACCAGAAGCGGTGACCGAAACCCGCGCGGTGATTGCCGAAGATTTTGGCGACGACTATTTGCCAAGCGCGCCACGAGCCTATGAGACCAAAGCCGCCAATGCGCAAGAAGCCCACGAAGCCATTC
>JAHEIG010000112.1 GCA_024639515.1 Rhodobiaceae bacterium
CTGGACGGTTGCTCCGGCGAAAATGGAGAAGTTTTATGAGAATTTATTTAGTTATGTTGTTATCGCTTTTTGTCACGCCAGCGCTAGCTGGGGCGCCAATTCCGTACGTGGTAACCCAGGTCACAGAGACCGAAGAGACTGGCTATGTCGGCCTGGTCTGGACATTGGGTGGCGGGTTTAATCAAACACCACAAATCAGCGCTGGCTTTCAGTCGGTTGACATGGAGTCCTCCGGTGACGTCGACGACGGCTATGACATTAACCTGCGCTTTGCTCTGAATGGTGCGCGCCTGCCTGAGACCTATTCGCTGCGGGCGTCACAGCTTTTCGGTGACAAAGATGGCATTGGCAATGTCGGCATCGGCATCACCAATGGCGGCAACTGGCTGGCGACAGCGGGCATACAAGGTGACCATGTCCGTCTCGGCGTCGACCTCACGGCTGAAGGGATGACGACACATGGCGAGCTTCTATCGCTCGAATTGGCCGACACGCCCGCCGCCTTAAACACTTGCCCAGCAGGCTATGAGGAATATTCCGATGAAACAGGCTGCTTTCAAGTGATGTTGGAGATTGATCTCTCAGGCGGCGAGCTGCTGCGTTAGGGGCAATGAAGGACGATTACCTTGCCCCTCGACCTTGATGATCTGGCTTCCCTAGCCCCCATACTCAGCGTGGCTGTGTTCTATTTGTTAGAACGGCTGTTTTCGCTGAGCGCGGGGAGCTGGGGACGGCAGGCATCTTTCGCCGCGCTTTATGGCATTGGCTATGTCGTATCGCTCGGCCTATCCCTCTACCTTGTTGTGCCCTTTGTGATGCTTGTGGCGCCGTTGCAAATTTTTAGCTTTGCCAACTGGCAAGTGCCAATGGCCGTCAGCTTTGCCGCTTCTTTGGTGTTTCTCGATCTGGTCTATTATGTCGGCCACCGCTTGCACCATAAAGTGCCGCTGCTGTGGCGCCTGCACCGTTTACACCATAGCGACACCAATGTCAGCGCCCTGACCACGCTGTTTCATCACCCGCTGGAATATGCCAGCAACCTGCTGATCTTGATTGCCGCCGCCGTTATCTTCGATGTGCCAGTGATTGTGCTGCTGACCTATAGCCTGATCCACGGCCTGCATGGCGGGTTTTCACATTACCAAAAACCCTTACCGGAAAACGTGGATAAGTGGCTGAGCTATTTCATCGTCACGCCGACTTTCCACCACCAACACCATGGTTTGGATATGACATTGGGCAATTCCAATTTCGGCGCTGTACTGACGCTATGGGATCGGCTTTTTCGTACCGCCACCGTGCATTACAAACTACCGGTCTATGGCATCGCGCCAGCGCAAGCCCCGTCATCCGAAAGGCTGACGCAATATTTAACCAATCCACTGAAATAATTCTACGCCGCCGAGCGCTTGCTCACAGATAGGCCATCGACTGCCGCCACGACTCGGGCAGCCATTCCGACCCCATTTTATTGACAAAGAACCTATAGGTCGGCGCGAGCTCGCGCGCGACGAAGCGCTTATTATCATCCGAGACAAACAGCTCGTGGCCCTTATTGGGGTTTTGTTCAAACGGCGGCACGGACTCCATGCCGAGAAACGCCGTCACCTGATCGACCGACGATTGCGAAAACAAATCATCAAAATGGTGCACCTGTGCAGGCACGTCGAGGCCCATCAGTTCGTCCCATATCAAGTCAATGCGGGTTTGATTGAACAGCAAGGTTCGCGCGGCATTCTCGAGAACATGGCGTATATAATCTTGATCTGGATCTTTATCTGTCATGTCGCCATGGCCCAGCGTGCCGCCCTTCATCTGCATTGTCATGGAAGACAGCAGCCGCGACACCGGATCCCTGATGAGCCACAAAGCCTTTGTGTCGAAACCATATCCGTGCATGAGCTGCTGGATTTCAGGAATATTTTGCGCGCACCTAAAGCCGGTTGCCGGCGAGAAATCGGCCAGAATACGGGCATTGGGCTGCTCTAGCGCCTGTTTTGTGATTTGCTTCAAAAAGCCTTCGGGGTCGGCATATGCTGGTAGCCGCTGCAGGTGCGCCCTCTTTTTCTCCTTTGTCGAAGCTAACTTTGCTTCAAGCCGAGAGATATGTTTGGCCTGCGCTCGCGGCGAACTGAAATAAAATGGCCAGAAGCGCCATTCCTTCACATGCCCACCAAAAAATTGTTCCGATTGATTGAGCGTCCGATGTAACCACGTCGTGCCAGCCTTTTGCGACCCGTACAAAATAACAAACGTCTTTTCGAGCTTACTCATCTGGCCATACCCTCATCGTAAATTACGGCCATCAAAGCCTGCGCCCCATTGTTAACACCCGAAGAGGGGGCTGCCTATTTTTTTCGTTCCCGCACGGTGGTGCGCAGCAGCCTGCGGATGAACAACCAAACAATCGGCACGCTGATGGCGACCAATCCGGCGCGCAGCAGAACCGGGTTGATTTCAGGATAGCGATCAATCACCACTTGCGCCGGATAGAACAGCAAATTCACCAGATAATAACTAATCGCCACCGTCGACACGCCCTCCACCGTATGCTGCAAGCGCAGCGAGCGTTCCGAGGCATGATTGAGAGACGACAGCAGTTCAGCGTTTTGTCGTTGCAGGCTCAGCTCAATGCGAGTCTGCAGGAAATTCGCCATATTGCCAACCTGCTCGGCCATATTATGCCGCGTGTGCTCGGTCGAGCGATAAGTGGCAATGGCCGGTGATAGGCGGCGCTCAAGAAACCCACCGACAGTGATGCGATTGTCGAAGTCTTCTTCTTGCAGCGAATTGAGCCGCGCCTGCACCAGCGACCAATAGGCTTGGCAGGCATTAAACCGAAACGAGGTTTGGCGCCAAATTTCCTCCAACTCGCCAGCCAATTGGCTGAGCTTTTGGAAGCGCTCCTCGGCTGTCATGGTGTCGTCAGTGGTCGGTGTTTCGCGCGGAATTTCTTGCGCGATTTCACTCAAGCGGGCTTGAGCAGCGCGCGCATGCGGCAAGCCAATGGCGGCGAATGAGCGATAGGTTTCTATCTCAATCACCTGCAACGCCACGCGGCCAACATCGCGCACATCGGCGGCGGCATCAAAAGCCAGCTCGATTTTTGTGTGCCCGTCTTCGGCCACTTTGAAATCGAAAAACACATCAGCCAGCCCGCCCTCGAGCGCACTGGCGCATGTCCAGGCTTGATTGGCGGCACCACGCGCGACGCAATAGCAATCGACCGCGACGACAATCTCGCCCTGCATTTGCGACAGCCAGCCATCGGGCAAATGCACGGCGGCTGAGCGCCCTTCGGCTTTTTCGTCAATCACCGTCACTGAGACAAATTCGGTATGACGCTCAATATTAAACCGCACCCCGTCATGCACGCCTCGGATCAGCTTGCCCTGCTCGGCCACATCCCAATCGACATCGGGTAGCACATCATCCATGCTTTCTTGCACTGAGACGAAGGCGTTAACGCCGCTCAAACACAGGCGAAAAATCGACGTCGGTAAACCGAAGCGGGGAAAGGGGCGAGCATTCAATTCGTCTGTGACATCATTCAAACGCCAGTCGCGTTTGTTTTGACCCGAGGCCATGGCCTCACCCTGCTTGCTTTGATCCTGCGCCATACGCCCCCCTTATACTGGCTTTTAGTCGCTCCGGTGTTTGTCTGCCTGCCAGCCGGCGGCGCTCAAATGGCTCTCGGCAAAAGCCAGCGGACTATCTTCCAGTGGTGTCGCCAAGGTGTCGTTCCAGCGGTTCAAAAAGCCGAAAACCGAGACCACGGCGACGATTTCGGCAATCTCCGCATCGCTAAAATATTTCCGCACCTCGTCAAAATGCGCGTCGGTGGCGGCATTGGGCACAGCGCCTGCAGCTTGCGCCAAGGCCAGCGCGGCGCGTTCCGTATCGGTGAATAAATCGCTGGTTTCATAAGCCCAAACATTTTCAATTTTTGTTTCATCAACGCCGCGATTATGCGCCCCATGCGCGGTATGCGCCTGACAATAGCGACAGCCAGCGGCAGCGCTGACAACATGCGCAATCAACTGCCGCAAGCCCGGATCGAGCAGCGCATCTGGGCCTAAAATCGGCCCCGCCATGCTGAGAAAACCATTTAGAATGGCCGGGCGATGGGCCATCATTTTGAGAGAATTAGGCTCAAACCCCATAATCGCCGTGGCGATTTGCAGCGCCTCGGCGCTTTCGTCTAATTGCGCCTGTGGCGCGATTGGTAATCTGCTCATCATCTTCTCCCCCTATGCAAGCCGACGTGTGAAACTCTAAGCCGGCTTCTTTTTTAATGTTACAAAATTTGCGGTCGACGAGCCCGTGGCTAACAACCGGCCTTCCGCGTCGTATAATTCGCCCTCGATAAAGCCGACAGATTTGCCGCGCCGGATGACCCGCCCGACAGAATAAATCCGCCCCGGGCGCGCCGGTGACAGCATCGACACTTTGATTTCGAGGGTTGGGCTAATTTGCCCCCAATCGAGATTGAGGCCAATGGCAAAAGCCATGGCGTCGTCCAGCATAGCAGCGACATTGCCACCTTGAACACCCCCCCATTTATTGCATAGCTGGTCGCTGGCATCGAAAGCCATTTCGACAATCCCTTGCTCGCGGTCAACGGCCAGCAAATCCAGCCCCAAATGGGCCGAGGTTGGGGAGGGTTTTTTGTCGGCCGATTTCACATTGGGCGGCCAGTTTTCTTTATCGGTGCTAAACCCGTCTCGGGCTGTGCCAAAGACAGTTTGATCAAATA
>JAHEIG010000115.1 GCA_024639515.1 Rhodobiaceae bacterium
CGATTAAAAGAGGTCATCACAACCCACGACGATAGATCCATTGTCTCGCCTGACGATTTGGGGGTGAGGCGCGTGTCGCGGTCTGACTTCACGCTGGCGGCGCGTGACAAGACGGTCATTTGCAGCATTTTTTCGCAGGCCGCCTGATGGCTCATCTTCTGCCGGGTGCCGACGAGGCGGTCGAAGGTCTTGGCCAGCGCTTGCGCCGTCGCATTGTCCAGCAATTCCCATTCATTCATATAGGCGCGCATATAATCGTCATAAAACGCCTCGGAGATGCGGATATCATCGCCGTCATCTGCGGCCAGCATTTCAAGTGATTGCGCCTCATCCAAAATCGTTTTTAGCGTATTGCGGCTGATGTCGAGCTGCGCTAATAGCGCCTCTTTTTGGTAGCTTTGGCGATTTATTTTGGCCGCCAATATCAGCAACACAAAGTCGCGGCGGTTGCGCGAATGAAAACACCAAAGCCTTTGATTGTGCGTCAAACCCGGCAGCCGCAACCCAGCCCGACCTGGCCCCGGCACCAGCAAAGAAGCGCGATAAGTCACCAGCAACGCAATCGCATCAATATCTTGTTGGCCCACCATAGAAACATTCTGCCGGATTCATCGGGAAATAAAACCGTCAACTTTTGACACTTTAGATTTGACGCTTAGTGTCGGCGGCGGTTTCGTATCATCCATCATCACGCACGCAGCGCAGCCGTCAATAGCGCTCTGTTGGCGTTTGGGGACAGTTGCTTATTAGCTGAAATCTGGACAAAGGGTGTCTAACGTGTTTCAAAAAAACTAGTGAAACATAGAAATAGCGAGCTTACGACCGTTCGATAAGGTTTCCAATTTTAACAAAAATAACTTTTCTCTTGTTTCAGTTCTGTGTGCCGATCTATTTCTTACCGTGTCGCGGTTCATTAAGCGGCCGGTCAAGGTGCTTTTTTCAAAGCGCTGACTGCTGTCCGACTTTGTTGCCTATTTGGAGTAGCCGTTCAACCTAAGTTTCGTTCCATCGTTTGAAGTCGCTGATCGTGCAGCTGTCTCAAAAGATTAAGATGAAAAACGCTGAAGTTTGGAGGCGTCGCTCTCTAATTACTTCGGCACTCATCGTTATTACATGCGCTCATACTGCAACCATCCGGTTCGCGAACCTCTTTTAGCGTCCGTGATTTAAGTTTACCATCGGAGGGTTCAGAGCGTTTTATTTGACTAATTTTGATTCTGGCAGGGCGACGAATACAAACAGGATGCCAGGGACAGCGGGCATTTTTAAATGATTACTTCAGTGGGGTTTCATGGGGGCTTATAGAAATTGAATTTGTTTTAAGTGCCCAACATATAAAGTGTAACGATCAGTGCGCACGAGCTTATTGTCCATGCCTCAAAAAGGCCGCGCCACGGCAGGGGCGCTACCCGCAAGTCCATAAAATATAGTAATATCAATCTCACTTTAAAAAAAGCGATTAAGATGATCGTAACCCCTGGTAACAGAGGCGACAGATAGTCTTCCTCTGGCGCGATAAGCCATGAGATAGTAGTGCCAACAAATAGCAAGCCCCAGACGACTGTGATCGAGTTAAATACCAACGCTGGTCAACCTTAAACCAAATAAATGAGGGGAAATAGAACGATCCAGAGCAGATCAACCATGTGCCAAAATATGCCGCCACTTTCCAACGTCTTAGTAGCGCTGCCATCAGTAACTTGACGCGCAACACGCCAAAGAAAAAACAAGACGCCAAGGCCGACGAAAACATGCACTAGATGAATGCCCGTAAACATATAGTACAGAGTGAAAAACTCATTGCTATTCAAGGTAATACCAGCAGCAATTTTTTCGCCAAACTCAAAGAATTTGATCACTACGAATCCGACACCGCAGATAAAGGCCGGAATCAGGAGCCGCGCGCTCGTTTTTGTCTTGCCTTTCCCATACTGAGAAACGCCAAGAGCGACAAACCACGAACTGGTCAAAAGCAACAAGGTATTAATCGCGCCATAATTTTGGTTGAGAAGAGTTTGCGACTGGGCAAATAAAGCGCCATTTTCATACCGATAGAATAGAAAAGTGACGAAAAACATGGCGAACAAAAGCATGTCACCGAACACAAATCCCCAGACACCTTCTTCTCCGGGCAAGCGTTTCAAGGGCACTTTTTTTTTCATAACAAAGAGGTGTATCGATACAACATTAGTCGGCTAGTTGGGTAGTCAAATGAGCTGATATTTTTTGCTTGCTGATTGCTCGCAGAACCAAGATTGACATGACGAGCATCCAGCCGCCAAATACCAAAACAGGCAGCCACAATCCAAAGAAACCGTGCCATGCAAATGGTCCAGTTTTAAAAAATGGAATGAGACCCGCAGGCAAAAATATCAGAGCCGCCCAGCAGTTCATAAAGCCAGCCCAACGGGGAAACACAGGCTCATCTGAACGATCGGAGAAGATGGCGAGGCCAATCGTCACGGCTTGCCCCATGAGCGGTGTGACGGTTCCCAGAAAAACGATGAATGACCAATCATTCATGGTCTGAATGATTTCAGGCGCGCGCTCTGGCCTAAAGGCACAAATTACCCAACCGGCGCAAGCGAAGGTGAAAACCGAAAACGCAACCACACCGCAGGCTATATTTGTCAGACTAAAAATTGGCGGCTCATTCTTCTCAATATGGCGAAGTTGCACACTAATAGCTGCCGACCACATGACACCTGGTGCCGACATTTGCACACACACTGCGCCACCCAACAGGAATATCCAGGAGCTTTTAGATTGATAGTGCGCAGCAATCGCGGCGCTGCCCTCCGCAGGGCTTGGCGGCGGGAAAAAGCCCATAATGATAAGTAAAGGGAAGACTAAAAGCACGAGCGCGACTCCCGCCAGGGCGCATAATTGTTGATATCGGTAATTCATATTCTGCCCATAAAGATTTATGTTCGAGGTTAAAGCTTTTTTGTTTAACGGCAAGGAAAACTTCTAGTCCGCTTTTGTACCGCGTTCGACTTCTTGATAGCCACAATCCGCTTAGCTTTAATGGGTGCAAGATTACTTCCCAGGAATACTGCAGCAGCGACATTTTTTTTAAGATCTGAGGTCAGCAAATAGAGAAAAAAGGAATAATGGTGAGCCCGGAAGGATTCGAACCTTCGACCCACTGATTAAAAGTCAGTTGCTCTACCACCTGAGCTACGGGCCCCACTGCGACTGTGTATAATTGATGCGTCGCCACATTACTAGCCCCCTAAAGAGACTTTTTTCACGACAAAATGTCGCCCTCAAAAGCCGGGTTTTTGGCGGCGGATTGGCTGGGTTTACAGGTAAATTTGGGTCTGCGTGACGACCGCGACAAGGGCGCCATCTTCGCGGGTGATATTGGTTTGCCAGACGCTCAAGCGCTTGCCGCGCGATAGCGGGATCGAGACGCCGGTGAGCGTGTCGCCATCCATCGCCGGTTTGATGAAATTGGTTTTGCTTTCAATCGTCGTCGTGCCAGCGGCACCTTCGGGGGTGTTCAAATGCGCCCCGGTCGCGCCCAACGCGTCGCCAAGCGACATAATCGCGCCGCCATGGACATTTGGTAGGTGATTGGTCAGCGCGCGCGTCACTGGCAATTGGCCGACGATTTCGCTCTTGCAGGCGCGGATAAGTTTTACCCCCAGCGTGCGGGTAAAATGCACCATGGTGGCGAACTCATCGAGCTGCTCTTGCGTCATCGGGGTGTCGTTTTGAAGTTCGTTGTGATTCTCCATGGCGATAATCTTAAGCCGCAAACCTATGGCGGCGCAATTACAGTTTACAAATAGGGTGTTTTACCTGAGACTTTTGGTTGGATGAGGGAGATTATATGAGTTCGTCAAAAGTCGGCACGCGTACGCGGTTATTTTACGGCCTTGGGTCGGCGCCTTATGGCATTAAGGATAACGGCTTTAGTTTCTTTCTTTTGGTGTTTTATGCGCAAGTGCTCGGCCTATCGCACACATTGACCAGCATGGCGATTGCCGTTGCCATTGTGATTGACGCGATATCTGACCCGATTGTCGGTTATTTGTCGGATAATTGGCGCTCGCGTTGGGGGCGGCGCCATCCATTTATGTATGCGGCGATTATCCCGATTTGCATCAGCTATGGGTTTTTGTGGAACCCGCCCGAATGGGTGCTGGGCGAGCAAATGACCTTATTCACCTATTTGGTGGTGATGGCGGTGTCGATCCGCATGTTCGTGACATTTTTTGAGGTGCCGAACACGGCGCTGATTTCTGAGCTAAGCGACGATTATGACGAGCGCACGCGGATGATGAGCCTGCGCTATATGTTTGGCTGGATTGGCGGTATCGGCATGGCGATTCTCGCCTATACGGTGTTCTTGCGCGAGACCGGCGAGGGCGGCGGTATTTTTCAGCAAGAAGGCTTTGGGCGTTACGGCATTGCTGCGGCGATATTAATGTTCGTTGGCATGCTGGTGTCGTCGCTGGGCACGCATAGCAGTATCAAAGACCTACATATCCCGCCCAAGCGCGACACCATGACCTTGGGCACTGTGGTGCGTGAGCTGTTTGAGACGATGCGCAATCGCTCGTTTCAGGCCTTATTTATCGCCTCGATCTTTTCCGGAACAGCGGCGGGGCTACAAGCCTCACTGAGTATTTTCTATTCGACCTTCCTGTGGGGGCTGAAATCTAGCGAGCTTGGGATTCTGACAGTGCTGCAATTGCTGGCGGCTGTGGCGGCG
>JAHEIG010000117.1 GCA_024639515.1 Rhodobiaceae bacterium
ATTAACTCTGGCCCCCATGCCAGCCAGCTGTTGCGCGAGTTCGTGAAACTGACCGGTTTTCCAATCACCTCAACCTTGATGGGGTTGGGCAGCTTTCCGTCAGCTGATGACCAGTGGCTCGGCATGCTCGGCATGCACGGCACTTATGAAGCCAATTGGGCAATGCACGAATGCGATGTGATGATCAATATCGGCGCCCGCTTTGACGACCGGATTACCGGTCTGCTGGAGAAGTTCGCCCCGAACTCGAAGAAAATTCATGTCGATATTGACGCCTCGTCGATCAATAAAAACGTCATGGTTGACGTGCCGATTGTCGGCGACTGCGCGCATGTTCTCGAAGACATCCTGCGGGTGTGGAAGTCGCGCGCCAACAAGCCCGATACCGCCGCTTTGAAAAGCTGGTGGGGCGAAATCGAGGAATGGCGCAAGCGCGATTGCTTGGCCTATAAGGGCGACAGCAAAGTCATTAAACCGCAATATGCGGTGCAGCGTTTGTATGAGCTGACCAAAGACAAAGACACTTACATCACCACCGAAGTTGGCCAGCACCAAATGTGGGCGGCGCAATATTATCGCTTTGAAGAACCCAACCGGTGGATGACCTCTGGTGGTTTGGGCACGATGGGCTATGGCATTCCGGCCGCCGTCGGTGTGCAGGTGGCGCATCCAAAATCGCTGGTCATCGACATTGCCGGCGAAGCCTCGGTGCAAATGACCATGCAGGAAATCTCGACAGCGGTGCAATATCGCCTGCCGATTAAGATTTTCATTCTCAACAATGAATATATGGGCATGGTGCGCCAGTGGCAGGAACTGCTGCATGGCGGGCGCTATTCAAGCTCTTATTCGGAAGCCTTGCCGGACTTCGTCAAATTGGCCGAAGCCTATGGTGCCACCGGTATTCGGGCGGAAACGCCGGACACGCTGGATGATGCCATCAAAACCATGATCAAAACCGATGGGCCGGTGATTTTCGACTGCATTGTGTCGAAGAATGAAAACTGCTTCCCGATGATTCCGTCAGGTGCGGCGCATAATGAAATGCTGCTGGCCGACGAGCAGGGTCTCGAGGTTGAAGTTTCAGATGCTGGGAAGGCGATGGTCTAAGCAAGAGGCGCGCCAAACAAGGGCTTTCAACCGCTACAGTGATGCGCTATAGAAGCATCCGAGCGACTTGGGAAGACTGAGCAAAAGCGCGTTTCGGCTATAATAGCCGCTATTCGTGAGAGATATAAAACCGAAGTCAGGAATGAAAAGATTATGAGTACAGAGCAGAAAATCTTTACCCATACAATCGCTGTGCTGGTGGCTAATGAAGCCGGTGTGCTGGCCCGTGTCATTGGTCTGTTTTCGGGCCGTGGCTATAATATTGATAGCTTGACCGTGGCCGAAGTCGATGAAGACGAGCACACCTCGCGCATCACCATTGTCACCTCGGCGACGCCGCAGGTTATTGCTCAGATTAAAACCCAGTTGCAACGCCTTGTGCCGGTGCACCGTGTGGTTGATCTGACGGTTGATGCCGATAGCGTCGAGCGCGAATTGGCCTTGGTGAAAGTCACCGGTAAGGGCAATGACCGCGTCGAAGCCTTGCGCATGTCAGAGGCGTTTCGCGCCCGCGTCATTGATGCGACACCAGAGAGTTTTGTTTTCGAAGTTACCGGAGACAGCGAGAAAATTAATGCCTTCATTTCATTGATGGCGCCGTTGGGATTGCAGGAAGTGTCGCGTACCGGCATTGCAGCGATTGCACGCGGGCCGGAAAAGATGTAGGCAAGGCGACATCACAATCAAAGTTTGAGACTTTTTAAGGAGCAGAAAATGGAAATGCTGTATGACCGCGACGCGGATAGTGAACTGATTAAAGGTAAAAAAGTGGCAGTGATTGGCTATGGTAGCCAAGGACACGCACATTTGCTGAACCTGCGCGATAGCGGTGTGAGCGATATTTGTGTCGGCTTGCGCGACGGCTCAAGCTCAATCGCCAAGGCAGAAGCCGAAGGCGTGGCCGTTAAATCAATCGCCGATGCGGCCGCGTGGGCCGATGTGGTGATGATTTTGACACCTGATGAGCTGCAAAAAGATATTTACGCAGAAAGCATTGCCAATAATATCCGTGAAGGCGGCACGCTCATGTTTGCCCACGGTCTGGCCATCCATTTCGGTCTGATTAAAGCCCGTCCTGACCTCGACGTATCAATGGTTGCGCCAAAAGGCCCAGGCCACACAGTGCGCGGCGAATACCTGAAAGGCGGCGGCGTGCCATGCTTGGTAGCTGTTGCTCAAGATGCCTCCGGCACGGCCCGTGATTTGGCCATGTCATATGCCTGCGGCGTTGGCGGCGGTCGTTCAGGGATTATCGAAACAACTTTCCGCGACGAATGCGAAACCGACTTGTTCGGTGAGCAGGCGGTGTTGTGCGGTGGCGTGGTTGAGCTGATTAAAGCCGGTTACGAAACCCTGACAGAAGCCGGTTATCCGCCGGAAATGGCTTATTTCGAGTGCCTGCATGAAGTCAAATTGATTGTTGATCTGATTTATGAAGGTGGTATCGCCAACATGAATTACTCAATCTCAAACACCGCCGAATATGGCGAATATGTCACTGGCCCACGGATCATCACCAGCGAAACCAAAGCCGAGATGAAGAAAATTCTTGAAGATATTCAGACCGGTAAATTTACCGATCGCTGGATGCAGGGCGGTCAGGAAGAAATCAAAGACTTCCGCAAAGCCTCTGACGCGCACCCGATTGAAAAAGTCGGCACTGACTTGCGTTCAAAAATGCCTTGGATTGCGGCCAACCAGCTGGTTGACCAAAGCAAGAACTAAGCGTTTTACGATAATGCTTTTAAAGGGCTGCCTTCGGGCGGCCCTTTTTGTTTCTGCGGTGTCGTTTTTCCTTGCGGTTGGCGTGTCTCTGGCGCAATACTCAGGGCGTGAACCTAAAAATAACAAGAAAGGCACATACCATGAAGAACTCATTGAAAATCCTTGCCCTCTCTAGCGCAGTCGCTGTGGCTGTTAGCACGGCGCCATCGGCTGAAGCCAAGTCGTCGAAAATGGAGAAATGCTATGGCGTCGCCAAAGCAGGCAAGAACCATTGGCGCCTTATATGACCGCTTCCCCGATGCGGTGATTTTGGATCAGCGCCTGTTATGGGTGACGATTTTGATGGTGATTTTTGTCAAAGGGGCAGGCAGCCTGTCGCTTGATCACCTGTTCGGCCTCGATAAAGAGGATATCCACCTTTAGCAACGCCACCTGTGCGTATTTGCAACAACGCATATTTGCAGTTATACAATTGCAAATATGAAAGAGATGGATTGGGACGATTTGCGGTTTTTTCTGGCGGTGGCTTCGGCTGGCAGCCTGTCGGCCGCTGCGCGTCAGTTGAACGTCAACACAACAACCGTTTTGCGCCGCATTGCCAGCCTTGAAGACGTGCTTGATGCGCGTTTGTTTGAGCGCTTGCGCTCGGGCTATGAATTAACCCGCGATGGCACGCGGCTATTGGAAACCCTTGAACCGGTCGATATGAACCTGTCATCGCTGCGCCGCGACTTCAAGGCCGGATCAGAAGATTATCGCGGCGAGGTCAGGGTCAGTGCCAGTGAGTTGATTGGCGGCATGTTGATTGGCCCATCTATTCCTAAGTTTAGCGCGCAAATGCCGGATATTGGGCTGGATATCGTCACCGAGGCAGGGCTGACGCAAGCCAGTGCCGCGCCACGGGTGATGAACGCCCTGCGTGATGTGGATATTGCCCTGCGGCTTGAGCGGCCAACCCAAGGCGATATGCTGGTGCGCAAATTATGCGACATTGGATATGGCCTATACGCCCATAAGGATTACCTGAAACAACACGGCAAAATCGGCCCTGATGGGGATTTATCGGGGCATCAGATTATTGGTTTTTCAGAGAATGACAGACCGCTGGGGCCGATTTGGTGGCTGTCGCGCGGCGAGCGCGCTGGCACGGTGATTATGCGCTCCTCTAGCCCGCTGACGCGGATAGGGGCGGTGCGCGCCGGTGTCGGGGTGACGGCTTTGCCGTGTCATTACGCCCAGAACTTTGACGATATTGAGCTGATCGCCGGGCCAGAATTGCTCGGCACACTAGAATTATGGCTATTGACCCGCAGCGATTTGGCGCGGCTGGCGCATGTCCGCGCTGTGATGGACTTTTTAATCGCCGAAGTGCGCGACAAAAGCCAATTGCTCGCTGCCGTCTAGGTTTTTTTGAAAAATACTTGCAAGACAGAATTTGCTTGGATAAACAGGTATATGGGCTATGCTCATTCTATTGAGAGAGTGATATTCATGACCGTTTGCGGTTCAAAAACACCAAATCAGGATTATCCGGTTGCTGCGGCAATTTCCGGCCCCGTTGGTGTGCGTGCAAATGGACTTCGTCTAGACATCCTTCTCCTTATCAGCCCCTGAGCACGGACAGGTCGATATGACGCGTTCTCAGGGGGTATTTTAAGGAAAAGAAACAAACGACTGTTTGAAAAAACACCTCAAGAAGGATGAAAAAATGACACAAGAGAATAAAAACACAGGATCAAAAGAAGATCGAATCTTCATATTTGACACCACTTTGCGTGACGGCGAGCAATCGCCTGGCGCCTCCATGACCTTGGAAGAAAAGCTGCAAGTCGCTGAATTGCTGGACACGATGGGCGTCGATATTATCGAA
>JAHEIG010000118.1 GCA_024639515.1 Rhodobiaceae bacterium
GCACGCTGCTACAGCAAAAAAGATGGTCTAAAAATCACCGATCGGGCAGGGCGCGAGCGTCTGTTCGAAGATTTGTCAGATTGGGAAGGCCTGCGCGCGCAAGCCGGTCGTATTCGCCCGAAAGGCTTCCCGACCGATGGTCTGCTCGGCCCAGCCTTCAAAAACCGCTTGTAGACTCTCCGCTACTGATTGGCGACCAATCGGAACGGCTCAATGGCGGTATAGTTCCAATATTTAATATGCAGTTGATACGGCCCGGGCTGATAGCGCTGGGCATCAAGCGGCACTTGTTTCAATTCTTCGATGTTTTCCTGCGCCCGAATGATGTTTGTCGCAATTTGCTGGGTGCACACCGTATCGGCGGGCATGGCCTGCACGAAGTCGCCATTTTCAGTGGTCACCACATAACGGAAAACCTGACACGGGTTTTTCACCTTCAAGGCGATCTCGGCATTGGTGCGGTTGCGCAGGCGTAGCACCACAGGCAGCGGCACCACGGGATAGCCGGCTTGCAACACATGCTCGGCCGGGACACCGATTTCGAGGCCGATTTCACCATCCGGTATGCCAACAACGGGGCGGTTGTAATAACCGATGCCGCCAATCACTAAAATAATCAGCAGCGTGGTGACGATCATGTTGAACTTGGGTATTCGCATTGGCTTAATCTCCAAAAATCATTTCCGGTAGCCATGTCGCCAGTGCTGGGAATAGGGCGAGCATGAGCAGCATAACGAGTTGAATAAATACAAACGGAATGGCGCCGCGATAAATCTGTCCGGTCGAGACACTGGGCGGCGCGACACCGCGTAAATAGAATAGCGCAAAGCCAAATGGCGGCGTCAGGAAGCTGGTTTGCAGGTTGATCGCCATCATCACGCCGAGCCAGACCGGGTCGACGCCCATGGCCAGCAATATCGGCCCGACAATCGGCACGACGACGAAAATAATCTCGATAAAGTCGAGGAAGAAGCCAAGCGCGAACATCACCAGCATGACAATGGCCACGGCTGTCCATTTGCCGCCGGGCAGGGCTTCCAGCAATTCCTTGATACTCTCATCGCCACCCAGCCCGCGAAACACCAGCGAAAACAAGGCAGCGCCGATAAGAATGACAAACACCATAGAGGTGGTGTGCATGGTGCTGCGGGTCACTGATTTCAAAACCTCAAGCCGGTGTGTGGTTATCAGGCTGACAATAATCGACCAGCCGAGCAGCGCCCCCAAAAGCAGGGCCGTGCCCATGGCAATGGCGCTGATGAGGTTGATGTTGTCGCGTTCAAGGCGTAGGTCAAACAGGCCGTTGAGCACAACCAAGCCGAACAGAGCCACCGCACCGGCACGGATTAGCTGACTGCCGCCTTGCAAGCGGTCGCCGGCCAAAAGAATGGTGCCAATCGCCCCGACAGAGGCGGCTTCGGTTGGTGTGGCAATGCCGCCGAGGATGGAGCCGAGCACGGCGACAATCAAAAAGATTGGTGGCAGCAGGGCCGACAAAATAGCGCTCAACGCCACCGGCTCGCTATCAACGGCAGGCGGGGCTTTATGCGGCTGCAGCACCGCGACGATAAATTGATAGCTCACATAAGCCCCGACCAAGACCAAACCGGGCAGCAGAGAGCCAGCGAATAACTCACCCACCGACACGGTGTCGGGCGAGAAAATACCCTGTTCTAATTGCGCCTTCTGATACGCATTGGCGATAACATCACCGAGCAGCACCAGCACAATCGATGGCGGGATGATTTGCCCCAATGTGCCCGCCGCGGCAATTGAGCCGGAGGCCAGTGCCGGGTCATAGCCGCGCTTTAGCATGGTTGGCAGCGATAGCAGCCCCATGGTCACCACCGTCGCCCCGACAATGCCGGTGGAGGCGGCCAGCAACGCGCCGACAATCGACACGGCAATGCCCAAGCCGCCGCGCAGCGAACCAAATAAGCGGGCCATATTCTCCAGCAAGTCTTCGGCGATGCGGGCGCGTTCCAGCATGGTGCCCATAAACACAAACATCGGCACCGCCATCAGCACTTCATTGGTCATGGTGCCGAAAACGCGTTGCGGCAGGGCGAAGAAAAACGCTGTGTCGAAAATATCGAAATAATGCCCAATCAGGCCGAAAATCAGCGCCGTGCCAGCCAGCGTAAAGGCCACTGGATAGCCTGACATGAGAAACAGGCAGGCGCAGGCAAACATTAATAAATCAAGGGTCTCGCTCATCACGCCGCCTCTTGGGGGGCGCGCAAAATGGCGGCGTTTTTAATCATCCCCGACACCGCTTGCAGGGCCAGTTGAACGGCGAAGACAATAATCACCGATTTCAGCAGGAAGATGCCCTGAATACCGCTGGTCTCGCGCGAGCCTTCCAGCACCGACCATGACAGGGCGACATAATTCCACGACACATAGAGCAGCAAGACACACACCGGCAGAACCAGAAAGGCGCAGCCCAATAAATCAATCAAGGCTTTGCGATGGGCACTGGCGCGGGCGTAGAAAATATCCACCCGCACATGTTCGTTTTGCAACAGCGTATCAGCCGCCGCCAGCATGAACAGGCAGCCATGCATATAGAGTACTGCTTCTTGTAGCAAAATCGAGCCAATGCCGAACACATAGCGCATCCCGACAATCAGAAATTGCACCAGCACCATGGCGACACTGAGCCACGCGACGCTGGCCCCGATGCGATGGTTCGCCCAATCAATCAGATGCGCTAGACGGGTTAAAAACAGGGGCACTCAGCTTCCTATACTTCGCGGCGGGCTTGAGTGTAGGGCTCTTCGCTTTGGGCGCCCCATTCCATTGAATTTTCCAGCGAGGCGCGGAAACTGTCATAGACTTTCTTGGTAAACGGGTCTGAGGCGGCAGCTTCTTCCAGCACGGCGTCTGAGGTTTTTTTCAAGGCGGCCATAATCTCCGGCGAGAAGCGGCGCACTTTGACATTGTGCTTGCTGACCAAAGTGTCCAAGGCGGTGGCGTTTTTGTAATTATATTCGCTCAGCGTGTGGTCGTTCTCGGCTTCGCAGGCATTTTTGAAAATCTCCTGCTGGGCTTTGGTCAATGAGTTCCAGACATCGAGATTGACGCCGGTTGACAGCGCCGCGCCGGGCTCATGAAAGCCCGGGCAATAATAATACTCGGCCACCTGGTGGAAGCCGAAGGCCAAGTCATTCCATGGGCCGACCCATTCGCTGGCATCAATCGCGCCGCTTTTCATGCTCGGGAAAATCTCGCCACCGGGCAGCGATACCGCCGCCGCGCCGAGGCGCCGCATGACTTCGCCGCCGAGACCCGGCATACGAATTTTCAAGCCTTTGAAATCATCCAGCTTGGTAATCTCGCGGTTAAACCAACCACCCATTTGCACGCCGGTATTGGCCGAGTGGAAAGCGCGGATGCTGAACTTGGCGGATAATTCCTGCCACAGCGAATCACCGCCGCCGAAATTCATCCAAGCGTTTATTTCCGCCGCTGTCATGCCAAATGGCACAGCGGTGAAGAAATTGAAAGCCGGCGATTTGCCCTGCCAGTAATATTCGGCGCCATTGTAAATATCGGCCGTGCCGGTGGAGACGGCGTCAAATGCTTCAAACGGCCCGACCAGTTCACCGGCGGCGTAAATTTTGATGTCGATTTGGCCATCGGTCATTGTTTTGACGCGCTTGGCGATATTTTCCGGCGCGGTGCCGAGGCCGGGGAAGTTCTTTGGCCATGTGGTGACCATTTTGAGGCGACGTTTGCCTTGCGCATATGCAGGCGCGGTGGCGGCCGCTGCGACAGTTCCTGTTGCCAGTCCACCGAGGAGTTGGCGGCGTCCTATTTTATTTTTCACGGTCAGTCTCTCTATGTCTGTTCAGTTTAGTCATTCAGTTGGCGTCGACCCAACCATTTTCGTCGAGATATTGAAGCGGTTGGAACCTCTTCTTGTAAGCCATCTTCTGGCAATTTTCTACGAGATATCCGAGGTAAACAAACGGAAACTTGTTTTCTTTGGCGCGGGCTATTTGATCGAGAATGATATAGCTGCCGAGGCTGCGTTGTTTTTCCAGCGGATTGAAAAACGAATAGACCATAGATAGCCCGTCTGGCATGCGGTCGGCGAGCAGGCAGGCGATTAATTTGTCGTCGCTATCGCGATACTCAACAAGGTGCGTATCAATGGCGCTTTCCTCAACCATTTCGATGTAATCAAGGCTGGTCATATCGGCCATGCCGCCATCTTCATGGCGGTGGTCGAGATACAGCCGCAGCAAATCAAATTGCTCGCGGCTGGCACTGGCGGGGATCACTTTCAAGGTCAAATCAGCATTGCGCTTGAGGATCCGGCGGAAACTCTGTTTGGGTCTGAAATCGGCCACTTTCACCCGTGTCGATTTGCAGGCATTACAGCTATCGCAGGCCGGTCGATAGGCGATGGTTTGACTGCGCCGAAAGCCCGCCTGAGACAGAACGAAATTTACCATATCGGCATTTTCACCGAGCAAATGGGTAAATAATTTGCGTTCCCACTGGCCCTCGAGATACGGGCAGGGGGCGGGTTCGGTCATAAAAAACGCGGGCAGGTTTTTTCCGGCTTGTTGGTTCATTATCCGATCTCCCCTCAATTATTTGCTTTGGCTGGCCTAGAAGCCAAAATACCAGGGCGCAAATAAAGAGTATGTCACCCAGATGACAATAATCAAGGGCACGCCAGCGCGCATAAA
>JAHEIG010000122.1 GCA_024639515.1 Rhodobiaceae bacterium
AGTGCTGAAACAAGCCGACTATCACACCGTGCATATCGGCAAATGGCATTTGGGCCGCGAAAAAGAGTTTTTGCCCAATGCCCAAGGCTTTGATGAAAGCCTGCTGATGGCCAGTGGCCTTTATCTGCCCGTCGACTCGCCGGATGTGGTGAATTCCAAACAGCCTTTCGACCCAATTGATCGGGTGGTATGGAATATCATGACTTACGCGGCGAGCTTTAACGGCGGCGACCGCTTTGAGCCGCGCGGCTATTTGACGGATTATTATACGGAGGAAGCGGTGAAAGTGATTGAGGCCAATAAAGACCGGCCTTTCTTCCTATATCTGGCGCATTGGGGGCCGCATACTCCGCTGCAAGCGAAGAAATCCGACTATGACGCGCTGGCCGATGAGATTCCAGACCATCGCGCCCGCGTTTATGCCGGCATGTTGCGCTCGCTTGACCGCAGTGTCGGCTCGGTGATGCAAGCCTTGAAAGATAATGGGTTGGATGACAACACGCTGGTTATTTTCACCAGCGATAATGGCGGGGCCGGTTATGTCGGCCTGTCAGATGTTAACAAACCCTATCGTGGCTGGAAGCTGAGCTTTTTTGAAGGCGGCACGCATGTGCCATTTTTCGCCCGTTGGCCCGGTCATTTACCGGCTGGCAAGAGCTTCGAGCATCCGATTTCGCATATGGATATTATGCCGACCGCAGTGGCCGCCGCTGGTGTGTCTTACACGCCAGAAAGTGCAGATAAATCGCTCGATGGGGTGAATTTATTGCCCTATTTGCAGGGTCAAGAAACCTCCGCCCCGCATGATATGTTGGTTTGGCGCACTGGAAGTTATCAGGCGATTTTGGCCGATGGCTGGAAAATGCACGTCTCTGATCGGCCGGAAACCATGGTCAAACTCTATCACCTCGCCGAAGACCCGACCGAACAGCGCAATGTCGCCGATGATCATCCGGCCAAGGTGGCGCAGTTAAAAGCCTTGTTGAAAGCCCATAATAACAAACAAGCCGAGCCGCTATGGGGGCTCAGCGCGATTATGCCAGCCACTGTCGATAAATCTTTGGTCGAACCTGTGTCGCCCGATGATGAAATGATTTACTGGCAAAACTGACGGCAGTAAGCTGTGTCATCAAATAGGGAGGGCGTTACATGCCGATGATAAATTTGAAAATCACCAAGGGCGAAAGCACCGCCGCGCAAAAAGCCCAAGTCATTGAGGAGATGACCGATGTGTTGCGGCGCGTGATGGGAAAAAACCCCGACACGACGATTGTGATTATCGACGAAGTGGAAACCGATAATTGGGGGATTGGTGGCCAAACCGTGACCCAGCGACGAAAAGCCGAAGCCTCGTGAGCTATGCCAAGGCCATCAATCAATGGCAAAAAATCAGCGACAACACCCTTTATCAGCGGCTGGTTTTGTAGACTTTACAAGTTGAAAATGCCAAGCTTCGAAACCTTAGGAGAAGATTATGTTAACCCTACATTTTGCACCACAATCGCGCGCTGTCCGCAGTCTTTGGCTGTTGGAGGAGTTGGGCCTGCCTTATGAATTGAACCATATGGCCTTCCATCCCAGCGATTTGAAATCTGACGAACATCGCGCCCGTCACCCGCTTGGCCGTATTCCGGTTTTGGAAGATGGCGAGGTGATGATTTTCGAATCTGGCGCGATTGCCGAATATATTGTCGATCGTCACACCGATGGCAGTCTGAAACCAAAGCCATCAGACGATAATTACCCCGCCTACCTGCAATGGTTCCATTATTGCGAAGGCATGATTATGCCGCCCATTAATACCATTGTGGTGCATACGATTTTGCTGCCGGAAGACCGGCGTGATCCGGTGGCATTGGGGCAGGCGCAGCGTTTGCTGGGGCGGGCGCTGCAAGTGCTGGAAGAGGATATGGGCGATCGTGACTATGTCGCTGGTGGCTTTACCATCGCCGATACGATGATTGGCCATGCGGTTCTGATGTCGGAGCGGATGGGGATTGTCGATGATAATTTCCCAAATCTGACAGCCTATGCAGCGCGCCTGAAACAGCGTCCTGCGCTTCAACGTGCTTTCGAGATTGAACAGTCTTAAACACCAAACACATTTTGCCATTAGGAGTTATCTATGGCCATTAAAGAAAACAAAATCACCACGGCGAGCTTTGTTTTTCGGTTTGCTAAATTCCTCGCCCGCCCGGGTTCCATCGGCAATCTGCGTCGCTTATTGTCGGCACGCGCCAGCGACCCGATTTCGATTGTCAGCTATTTTGAGAGCCACGCTGCCGAGCGCGGCGACAATATCGCCCTGCGCTATGAAGATCAGAGCATTAGCTGGTCAGCTTTGAATGTGCGGGTTAATCGGTTGGCGCATTATTTCCGCTCGCGCGGCGTCGGTTATGGCGATGCGGTGGCAATCAATATTGAAAACCGTCCAGAAGTGCTGATAAACGTTTTGGCGTGCATGAAGCTGGGCGCCATTGCTGGCATGGTCAACACCTCGCAGGTCAATGAAGCGCTGGCCCATAGCTTGAACCTGATTAAGCCGAAACTGGTGATTGTCGGGTCAGAAAACTTGGCCAATATGGACACGGTATCGGATGTTTTAGAGGCTAATTTTCAGGGCAAATTGCTGTATGTCGCCGATGGCGATCACGCTGACCCGCCGGCTGGCTATGATGATTTAGCCCCGCTTTTGGTTGATATGCCGAGCGATAATCTGGTGCCGGATCAGCCGATTAGTCTGGCCACGCCGATTTATTATATTTTCACCTCAGGCACCACTGGTCTGCCAAAGGCCAGCATCACCACGCAGATGAAAATCTATCGCAGCAGCATGCAGTTCGGCATTAATGTGATGCAACTAACAGAGAAAGACACCTATTACTGCGCGCTGCCATTCTATCACTCAAATGCGCTGCTAATCGGCCTCGGCTCGTGCTTGATGAGTGGTGCAACATTGGCTATCCGCCGAAAATTCAGCGCCAGTCAGTTTTTTGACGACTGCCGCAAATTCAACGCCACGGCGTTTTTGTATATTGGCGAGCTGTTGCGCTATTTGCTGGCCTTGCCGGAAACCGCGGATGACCGCAATCACAATGTCGAAAAAATTCTCGGCAATGGTCTGCGCCCCGATATCTGGCTCGAGTTTAAAGAGCGTTTCGGCATAGACCGCGTGCACGAATTTTATGGCGCGTCGGAAGGCAATACAGGTTTTGTGAATATGTTCAATTTCGACAAAACAGTCGGCTGGGCACCGGGCGGTGGTAAAAACTGGTCGGTCGTCGATTTCGATGTCGATGCCGATGCACCCGTGCGCGGTGATGATACATTCATGAGCAAAATGAAAATCGGTGAGACCGGCCTGCTGGTGATGAAAATTGACGACCAGCAACCGTTTGACGGCTATACCGACAAGCAGGAAAGCGAAAAGAAAATCCTCCGCGATGTCTTTGAAAAAGGCGATCAGTGGTTCAACTCCGGCGATTTGGTGGTGTTGCAACCATGCGGCCATATTCAATTTGGTGACCGAATTGGCGACACTTTCCGCTGGCAGGGCGAGAATGTGGCAACCACTGAGGTTGAAGGCGCGGTGATGAAATGGCCGCAAGTGCAAGACGCTGTGGTTTATGGCGTACAAGTGCCGGGCCGCGATGGCCGTTGCGGCATGATGCTGACCAATCTGAAACCAGGCGAGACGCTTGATAAGGAAGGGCTGGCGGCGCATTTGCGCGAAACCCTGCCACCTTATGCGGTGCCACGTTTTCTGCGCATTGGCTTAAAGGTCGATGTCACCGGCACCTTTAAGTTCCAGAAAAGCGTGTTGAAACGCGAGGGCTATGACGCGTCGTTGGAGGATGAGGTGTATGTCATGCCAGCCAATGCCGAGGCATGGACACGGGTCGATGAAGGCACCAAGAAAAGCATTGATGACGGGGATATCCGTCTCTAGGCAAAGATGAGGGCTGCGGACGCTAGGGTTGCCGCCACGGCAATTTATCGGCTTTCCAGCCCTCAATCGTGCCGCGATGACCGGCTTCGTCATGATTGCCTTCAAACCCGCCCGCGACATTAAACAATGTGGTGAAACCGGCGGCGGCCAAGGCCTCGCAGGCAGCGGCTGAGCGCACACCCGAGCGGCATAAAATGTAAATCGGTGTGTCTTTGTCGAGATGCTGCTCAATTTGGGCGCTAAATTGGCTGTTCGACTGGCCGTCAAAACTAACCCATTCAAGGCAGATTAACTCGCGGTTGAGCGACGACAGGTCGGGGGTGCCGACAAACCGCCATTCGGCTTGCGTGCGGCAGTCAATCATTTGCGCGGCGGGGTCTTGCTTCATCGCTGCGTAAGTGTCTTGCGGATTGACGTTTTGATACATGGTCACTATTCCCGTTTGAGGTGTTCTAAGCCTATTTATAGGCGGTTAGGCGCCGTCCGGCCAGAGCCAAGCGGCACCGCGCACCCCACTGGCGTCGCCGTGCTTATTGGGCAGAAGCGTGGTCTCGATAACATCGGAGAAAATATACGCGCCCCACAGTTCGGGCACGCGCTGATAAATCGCTTCAATATTCGACAAGCCGCCGCCAAGCACAATTGTTTCAGGGTCGACGATGTTAATCACCGCCCCCAGCGCCCGGGCAATGCGGTCGCAAAGGC
>JAHEIG010000127.1 GCA_024639515.1 Rhodobiaceae bacterium
CGACAATATCCGGCGCGTGTTCTTCGGCCATCTCTATCGCTTCGCGCCCATCACGGGCCAGCAGGGTTTCAAAGCCAGCTTTGTTGATATTGTAGCGCAGCAGCTCAAGCTGAGCTGGTTCGTCGTCGACGATTAAAACAGTGGGGGTCACACTGGCCACCTACAGCTCCACATTAACCGAGCTTGATTGGTCAGCTTTCGGGCGCTCGTCATCAGGCATGACGCCGTGTTTCACAAAGTAAATTTGCTCGGCGATACCGGTGGCGAAATCGCCAATGCGCTCAATGTTTTTGGCGACAAAGAGAAGCTGAGAACTCGACGAGACATGCGCCGGGTCTTCGCTGATTTTAAGCAGAATTTCGCGGAACAGGCTGGTGTGCAATTGGTCGACATCCATATCGCTTTCCCACACTTCCATCGCCAGTTCGGCATCGCCCGTGGTGTAGGCGTCGAGTACTTTATTGATCATTTGCTGCACCAGCTCGGCCATCCGCGAGATCGACAGATTATCGCCAATTTTGACTTCTTGTTCGATAATCACGCGGCTGCGTTTGGCAATGTTTTTGGCGTAATCGCCAATCCGCTCGAGGCTGGCGGCGACGCGCAGGGCGACGATGATATGGCGCAAATCTTTGGCCATCGGCGAGCGCCGTGCAATCACTTCAATAGCCCGCTCATTCAGTTCAAACTCCAGCGCGTCGAGTTCTTTATCGGCGGCGATAATGGCGTCGATATTTTCTGTGTTGCGGGTTTCCAACGCCTGCACAGCGGCGTCGAATTGGCGCTCGGCCAAGCCGCCGAGGCGCGACACCAAATGATTAAGCTCGCTCAGGTCTTTATCGAATGCTGAAACAATGTGTTGTCGGATCATATCTAACCTATTTTTCCTGAAATATATGCTTCGGTTTGTTTATTGGCCGGATTGGTAAAAATACTATCCGTGTCGCCTTGCTCGACCAAATTGCCGAGATGAAAATATGCCGTGCGTTGCGAGACGCGGGCCGCCTGCTGCATCGAGTGGGTGACGATAACAATCGTATAATCAGCCCGCAATTCCTCAATCAGTTCTTCAATCACTGCCGTGGCAATCGGGTCGAGGGCCGAACACGGCTCATCCATCAATACCACATTCGGGTTCACCGCAATGGTGCGGGCAATGCACAAACGTTGCTGCTGGCCACCAGACAGGCCCGAGCCGCTGGTGTGCAAGCGGTCGCTGACTTCCTGCCACAAACCGGCGCGGCGTAGGCTGGTCTCGACCATGTGATCAAGCTCGCTTTTGTTTTCTGCCAGCCCATGAATACGCGGGCCATAAGCGACATTCTCATAAATAGACTTTGGAAACGGATTGGGTTTTTGAAACACCATGCCGACACGGGCGCGCAATTCGACAACGTCGATGGAACCGTCATAAATATCTTGCCCATCAATACTGATCGAGCCGCCGACACGGCAATCCTCAATCACATCATTCATCCGGTTGATGCAGCGTAAGAAAGTCGACTTGCCACAGCCAGAAGGGCCGATTAGCGCGGTCACTTGATTGGCTTGAATATCCATATCAATGCCATGCAATGCCTGCGCGTCACCATAATAGACGGTCACATCGCGGGTCGTAATTTTGGCTGGGGTCGTCGTCATTTTACCATCTTTTCTCAAAGCGTTTGCGTAGAATAATAGCTAGGGCGTTTATCGTCAGCAAGAAGCTCAACAACACAACAATACCAGCACTGGTGCGGGCCACGAAAGCCCGCTCGGGATTATTGGCCCACATATAAATTTGCGCCGGTAGCACGGTCGCCTTGGCCGTCACATCGGTTGGTGTGTCGACAATAAACGCCATCATACCAATCATCAAAAGCGGCGCGGTTTCACCAGCCGCTTGCGCTAAGCCAATAATTGTGCCGGTCAAAATACCCGGCATGGCGAGCGGCAAAACGTGATGCATAATCACCTGAATTCGCGACGCCCCCAAAGCCATCGCCGCTTGGCGAATAGACGGCGGCACCGAAGCCAGCGACGCGCGGGTGGCGATGATAATCGTCGGCAGCGTCATCAAGGCCAGCACCAGCCCGCCGACCAGCGGGGCCGAGCGCGGCATTTGGAAAAAGCTGATAAACACCGCCAAGCCGAGCAGGCCGAATACAATCGACGGCACGGCGGCGAGGTTATTGGTGTTCACTTCAATCAGCGCGGTCAGGCGGTTTTTCGGGGCCATTTCCTGCAAATAAATCGCCGCCAGCACGCCGAGCGGGAAACTCACCAACAGGGTCACGAAAATTGTCAGCAAGGAACCGACAAAGGCGCCTTTCAAACCGGCCATTTCAGCCTCACGGCTGTCGCCATTATTAAACAGCGCCCATGCAAAGGCGCGATGTACAAGCCCATCGGCGGTGAGTTTGTCGAGCCATGATAATTCCAAATCAGAAATCAGCCGGTCTTGCTCGGGCAGGGTGCGGTCAATCAAGCCTTTAATCAGCAGGTCTACATCATCAGAAAGAGGCACATCAATTTGCACCGTCTGGCCGATGAGCGACGGGGTGTCATTGACCATTTGCGCCAGCCCATCACCGGCGCCGATGGACAGCAAGCCATACAGTTTGCGCTTATCGCGGCGGCTGGTCACCTCAGGGAAGTGGGCCCGCAACGAAGCCCGCACCAGCCCCAGCCAATTGCCATCGACACTGGTTTGGTTGTTGTCATCAACCATCAGCTCGACGCGGCTTTCATCGACCACCACATCCAATGTTAGATGATGATGAGTGAATGCCGGAATTGACGAATAAACAATCGACGTCATTAAAAAGCCGAGAATCCCCATCGCCGTCAAAACCGCCGCCATGCCGAAAGCACGGAAGCGTCTCTCAGACCGGTAACGCTTGGCGAGATTGGCGGCGCGTTTGGCTTTGGCCAGTTGCTCAGGGGTGGTTACATCAGTCATATTGTTCCCGATATTTGTTCACCACGTAAAGCGCCAAGACGTTCAGCCCCAGCGTGATGAAAAACAACACAAGTCCGAGGGCAAAGGCGGCCAGGGTTTTCACGCTGTCAAACTCTTGGTCGCCGACCAGCAGCATGACGATTTGCACCGTCACCGTGGTCACTGACTCAAATGGGTTGGCGGTTAAATTGGCCGCGACACCAGCCGCCATCACCACAATCATGGTCTCGCCAATGGCCCGCGAAATAGCTAGCAATATCGCGCTAACAATGCCGGGCAGGGCGGCTGGGAGCACCACTTGGCGGATGGTCTCAGATTGCGTGGCGCCCAGTCCGGCGGCGCCATCGCGCAGGTTTTGCGGCACCGCATTAATCACATCATCAGACAGTGATGAGATAAACGGGATAATCATAATCCCCATCACCAAACCCGCCGCCAGTGCCGATTCAGATGATACGGTGAGGCCAATATCATTGCCGCCATTGCGCAATAGCGGGGCCAGTACCAGGGCGGCGAAAAAGCCATAGACCACGGTCGGAATACCGGCCAGTACTTCAATTGTCGGCTTGGCGATATTGCGCAAGCGGGGGCTGGCATATTCCGACAGGTAAATCGCTGACATCAGGCCGACAGGCACCGCTACCAGCATCGCCACCAAAGTGATCATCAGCGTGCCAGCAAATAGCGGCACCGCGCCAAAAGAACCAGAGCCGCCAGCTTGGTCTTCGCGGATAGCAATTTGCGGCGACCATTGCAGGCCAAACAAAAATTCACTGAGCGAGACTTTGTCGAAGAAGCGGAGTGATTCAAAAATCAGCGACAGAATAATGCCAATAGTGGTCAGCACGGCAATCGCTGAGGCCAGAATCATAAGCCATTTGGCAAAGCTCTCGACCCGGTGACGGGCGCGAAAGCGCACATCCAGCAGGCGCGCGCCATAGCCAATGCCGGCGACGGCGGCAGAAAGCACCAAAACCGCCCGCGCGGTGTTCGACATCGACACCAGCTCGCCATAATAGGCGGCGGCTTGTTTGACGCTGTCGCCGACAAAAGCCGGATTAATAATACCAGCATAAAGCGCCTTGGCTTGCGCCAGTTGCACGCCCATTTCGCCAACACTGAGCGGGCCAGCCAGTATATCGAGTTTGCTGCGCAGCATGGCGTTGAGGATGAGGGGTGAAAAACTGCTCCAGATAATCAAGATGAATAGCGGCAGCAGCGTCGTGCAAATTAGCAAGAACGAGCCGTGATAAGTATCTTGCGAGTGCTGTTTCAGTTCACTCTGACGGCTTATCGCGCGGATGCGATGGCGCCCGAAGAAAAACGAATAGAGTCCCAGTCCAGCCAGACATATGACAAGAAAACTGAGACTCATTGTCTTCTCCAAGGTTCAAAATGGGTCGGCCCGAAGGCCGACCCAAATCAGTTACATGGCGAGCTTGTTAAGGCTTCTGCCATCGTTGCGATATTTATTCCGTTCTGCTTCTGGCAGCGGAATAAGTCCCTTATCGACCAGATAGCCTTCTTCGCCAAAGGCGTTTTCACTGGTGAAAGCGCCGACGAATTCTTGGATACCCGGAATTGTGCCGACATGGGCGTGTTTGACATAGAAATAGAGCGAGCGTGAGATTTTATAATCGCCGCCAGCAATATTCTC
>JAHEIG010000132.1 GCA_024639515.1 Rhodobiaceae bacterium
GAGCAAGGCACACCGGCAGCGATTTATAATCTCGGCTCGGAAAACTCGCTATTCGTGGCGGTGCCGCAAAGCGTCGCCTATGTCGCCTCAAAACACGCCGTTCTCGGCCTCAGCGAAAGCCTGCGCGATGATTTGCCTGATTTCATCCATGTCGGGACGATTTTCCCCGGCTATGTCGACACCCCGCTGACCGCCCAAGCCGAAGGCGGGATGAATGCCGACACTTTCGCCGACATCGTCAAACAACAAATGCATGACGGGGCGCATCTCATCGTCTCGCATAGCTATAATATGGTGCGCATCGACCAACGCCATGACGAATTGGCCAAAGCCTATGCCACTTACGCGCCGCGTTATGAAGGTGATGACGAATATGATGTCGGCACGATGATTGCCAAGCGCAAACAGGCGCGCAAACAACAGTCTTAATTTATCAGGCGTGCTGCCCGGCGACATAGCCCGACGACCACGCCCATTGGAAATTATAGCCACCGAGATGGCCGGTGACGTCGACCACCTCGCCGATGAAAAACAGCCCCGGCTGGTTTTTCGCCTGCATGGTTTTTGATGACAGGCCATTAGTATCAACCCCGCCCAACGTCACCTCGGCTGTGCGATAGCCTTCTGAGCCAGCCGGATTGAGCTGCCATTGATTGACCGCTTGGCCGAGCGCGCTCAACGCTTTGCCCGAGACTTCGGCCAGCCGCCCTTGCAAGCCCAGCTCCTGACAAATATTTTGCGCCAGTCGTTTCGGCAAGATATCGGCCAAAGCACCGGACACGCTCTGCTTGCTGGCGGTTTTCTTGGCCTTCAACAAATCTGTCGCGACATCGGTTTCGGGTGCCAGATTAACTGTCAATGGCAAACCCTCGCGCCAATAAGACGAGATTTGCAAGATTGACGGGCCAGACAGACCACGATGGGTAAACAAAAGACCTTCGTCGAAATACTGCTTGCCACACGCCACTTGTGCCTCAACCGACAAACCGGCCATTGCCTTGCAGCGGTCGAGAATATGGCTTTGGAAAGTCAGCGGCACCAGCGCGGCGCGGGTGTCGACCAATGGCAAATTAAACTGGCGGGCTATTTCATAGCCAAATTTGGTCGCGCCGATTTTTGGAATCGACAACCCGCCCGAGGCAATCACCAGCGAGTCGGCTTGCGCCACCCCGCGCGAGGTCTGCAGGTGATAGCCGGCCGCATCATGGCTAATCGCGCCAATCTCGGTTTCCATATCTAGCTGCACGCCCGCCTGATGGATCTCGCGCAACAACATGTCGATAATGTCTTGCGCTCTGTCATCGCAAAATAACTGGCCGAGGCGTTTTTCGTGGAAAGCGATATTGTGGCGCTTCACCATGGCGATAAAATCATGCTGGTCATATTGCTGCAGTGCCGATTTGCAAAAATGCGGATTGGTCGAGAGAAATTGCGCCGGTGAGGCATTCAAATTGGTGAAATTACACCGCCCACCGCCGGAAATGCGGATTTTCTCGGCGATTTTCGCGGCGTGATCGACCAACCACACGCGGCGCCCGCGCTTACCCGCCTCAATCGCACACATCAGGCCAGCGGCACCGGCGCCAATAACAATCACGTCATACTTGGTTACACTCTGACTCATGGCGCCTTATACCACGCGCGCCCGACAATGCCAGAAAGATAGACACCCGAGCGATTAAAGTTTTGGGTCGATGGTGAACACAAACACCGCGCTGTCGCCGCAATCGTCGAGCTTGCGTTCGACGCGAATTTCGCTGTGGGCCGCCAACATCTTGCTGGCCAGGTCGGTTTGCCGGTCATTAAACCGATAGCTTTCATAGCTCAGCACTTCGCCGAAAAACTTATCGAGAAAGCCTTTGCGCAAAATATGCCAATCATCCGGGGCGTCGTCTTCGCGCACCAAACGCCCATCAATGGTGAATTTCACAAACCGCTCAAAACCGCAAATATAGCTATCGCCATAATTCAGGATAATCTTGCGATAGCTATAGCGCTGGCCTTCGTTCAGTTCGGGGAGCTGGCGCTCCGGCCCAATCGAGAGATAAATCCGCCCGCTGGTCTCGGCCTCACCGGCCACCATCTCGCCGTCCAACTCATAAGCCATACCGGCCTCGGTGGTTTTGGCCTGCCACGCCTCGGCCGGGGCAAGCAGCGCCATGGCCAGCAGCCCCGCCCAGCGCGCCCGTAGATAAGCCGATCGCGCCCGCAACCGATTTTGCCAAAACATGCCCATCATCAAACCCCTCCGCCCGAGAGTGTGCCACCCCCAACAAAAAATGCCAACCGGGGGGTGGCGCCTTTAGAACAGCCAGCCGACGCCGAAGCCGAGGGTTAGGGGGTTTAAGTCGATGCTGGCATTGGCCGTACCAGCCGGGCCGGCGTCGATTGAGGCGTCGGTTGAAAGCAGATATTTCTTAATATCAAAATTGACGTATTTCGTGTCGTCGAGGAAATAGTCAAAGCCGACATTGACGACCCAACCAAAACTGTCGTCAATTTTCACCTGCCGCACCGCGCCGGGGTCTTGGTCGACAAAAAACGTATAGTTTATCCCCGCCCCGATATAGGGCGAAAAGCCGCCCCTATTTGCAGCATGATACTGGACCGCCAGCGTCGTCGGCAGAACCACGCTCGAGCCGAGGTCGACATCGCCCAGCGCCGTGCCAATGGCTGAGATATCGTGTTGCGAGCTGCCAAGGATGGTGCCGAGGGCCAGCTTATCGGTCAGGAAATAGCGTATATCAAGGGCCGGCACGGTATCCGAATTGACTTTTGCATTGCCGCCGATTGAGACATCCGAGGATTCCTTGGGCACCAAACTCAGCGACTGCAGAGCCACCTGCCAATCGCCAGCCTGCTTGAGCGGCGCATCACTGGCCCGTGCTTGGCCGACCATGGTCATGACGGCGACAACCAAAAAGCCAGCGACGGCAAATTTATTCTTGACCGAAATATTCATGCGGGACCGCCTCACTACAACTCACTTAAACTTACTTACTGAGATTTGCTTACTTACATCTTGATTGGCGTTACATGACCCTAACCACGACAAAACCAGGCTTATCGATAAGTCGGCAAGCTTTTTATGTCAATAAATTATAGTGTCCCTTTGACGCTTTTTAGCCGCATGCGAAGATGCCCCAACCCAATACACAATGGATGCCGAGGCAAATGAACAATATTTTGCCAATTTTGAAGGTTTCGATGGCCTTGCCTGCGCCATGAGCGGTGTCATATTCACCCAAGAAGCGGTTAAATCTTTCATGAAAGATGAAGCTCGCAACCTTTTCGAGGGTGACGCAAAACCGACCCCACTGGCCTATATCAATCTCTATAGCGACCGCATCGCATGGGGTGACACGGGTTATGAATCGCCGATCAACGGCAATCAGATCGATTTCGCCGTACCGTTAGAGATTATTGAGAAAGGCGAAAGCCTGAAGCTGGCCATGCAGGTTGAAAACTCAGAGACCAAATGCGTCTTTACTTTCAAACAATAGTCGATTTAACCGACCCGCAAACACGCAACTAGATTTAGTCATCTGAGTTATTTACCGCTGTGAAGCCGGAGAGGCACCCGTAGCTCAGCTGGATAAAGCGCTACCCTCCGAAGGCAGAGGTCAGAGGTTCGAAAGCCCGCAGTTTCCCTTACTTGCTAAATTCTTGAATTGGAATTCCAAGGCGCGCGTCATTATTTTTCTGTGCACTTATCACCAAGCAACATTTCCTTGAACAAAGTCAAACTCTTATCATTTAGATCGCGGCTTGCCCACCAAATCGCATGCTCATTTGTGTCCTGCTGTTCGTCAATGATCAGCCCCCACATAGGCGTAATCTGATTTGGAACCATCGAGTAACGCACATCCGTGACAAGATTTTTATCACGATCAAAGCCCAAATAATCCTGAGAAAACCAACGGAACCTCTCAATGTCCTTCATCTGCTGACTATTTTTTTCTAAATCCGATAGGTGATATTGATAGTCAAATATTTTGATACTTTCGCCAGAACACCATGTGAGCGTGCGACCAGCGCGAATGGCGTCAACATAAAAACGATCTCCATGCTGATATATGGACTTCCAGAGTATTAGGTTTCCAAAAGAAGGCTTAAGCGTGATTCGCTCCGCACTGTGCCCCCTTGATTGGGCCAATTTGAGCCCAGATGACAAGGCTCTCTCATATTGAACTAGACCCAAAGCCAGATAAGAGACAATCCACCCAACTGTAAGAAAACTAAATCTCCGCCGCTTTGTTTTTATGGCCACGGCAAGAAGAATAAGGGCAGGAATTGTAAGGAGAGGGTCGACAATGGATATATTATTCCAAGTTATCCGCTCGTTGGAGAAGGGCCAAAAGAGAAGGGTTCCGTAAGACGTGCATGCATCTAGCAAACCATGGGTCGCATAGCCCAAAAAACTTGCCACATAGGTGGTTTTAAAACATAGAGATTTCCTAACCAG
>JAHEIG010000084.1 GCA_024639515.1 Rhodobiaceae bacterium
CGAAACCAATGCCGTCGGCCTGCTGCACGCCGAATTGCGCGACGCCGGCAGTCTGATTATGGCCAGCGCCGATGCCCATCAGCTTCCGGCTGGCGGGGCGTTGGCGGTTGACCGCGAGGGGTTTTCCGCGCATGTGACACAAACCCTTGAGGCGCACGAAAACATCACCATTGAACGCCAAGAAGTCACCGATATTCCGGCCGATTGGCAGCATGTGATTATTGCCACCGGCCCGCTTACCTCGGCCGCCCTGTCGGAAACCATCGGCAAAATGACCGGCGACGACAAATTGGCTTTCTTTGATGCCATCGCGCCGATTATTTATCACGACAGTATCGACTTCGATGTCTGCTGGTATCAATCGCGCTATGACAAAGTTGGCCCCGGCGGCACCGGCAAAGACTATATCAACTGCCCAATGGATGAAGCGCAATATAACGCGTTTCTTGATGCGCTAATTGCCAGCGACACGGCAGATTTCAAACAATGGGAAGCCGACACGCCGTATTTCAATGGCTGCCTGCCGATTGAAGTGATGGCGGCGCGTGGCCGCGAGACGCTGCGCCATGGGCCCATGAAGCCGCGCGGCCTGACCAATGCCCATAAGCCGGACGAAAAACCCTATGCGGTGGTGCAGTTGCGCCAAGACAATGCGCTCGGCACGCTGTTCAATATGGTCGGCTTCCAGACCAAGCTGAAATATGGCGCACAAACCGATGTGTTCAAACTGATCCCCGGGCTTGAAGAGGCGCGGTTTGCCCGGCTTGGTGGCCTGCACCGCAATACATTCCTCAACAGCCCGACACTGCTCGACCCACAATTGCGCTTGAAGTCAGACCCGCATATTCGCTTTGCCGGACAAATCACTGGCGTGGAAGGCTATGTCGAAAGCACCACGATTGGTTTGCTAGCGAGCCGTTTTGCGGCGGCACAAATCAAAGGCGAGACAGCCCTCGCCCCGCCTGCCACTACGGCTTTCGGGGCGCTGTTGGCGCATATCACGCTGAATGCAGAGGCCAGCTCTTTCCAGCCGATGAATGTGAATTTCGGCCTGATGCCAGTGCTCGGCGATTTACCGGCCCCGGTCGGTGAAGACGGCAAACGCTTGCGCGGCAAAGCCCGTATGCAGGCCAAAAAGATGGCCCGTCAGCGTGCCTTCACCTCGCGCGCCCGTGATGATTTCAAAACATGGTTGCCGAGCAACGGCTAATCTGTCGGCTTATAAACGCCCGCGCAGGGCCATTTTCAATATCTTCCACTGATACGCCAGCAGCGATTTCTGCGCTGGCCAATGCTGGGCTTGAAAATGCGCCAGCCCAATCGGCAAAAACGCCGGCAAGGCGGCTTTGCGGGTTTGCCGTGGCAGACGGTTAAAAGCGCTTACCGCTTGCGTTAACAGCGCGGCGGCGGCCTGCGCTTGCTCTGGCATATTGGCCGCCGTCAGGCGCAAAAGCTCAAAGCCCCGCCCACCCAGCGTGGCGATTTCGATCACCTCCGCATCGCTGACATCTAAAACCTCCAGGCTCAGGCGCATCAGCGCAGGGCCAACCCTATCGGCGCTGGCGGCGCGGGCGCTTTGTGCTGCGAAAGCCTCGCCATCTAAGGCCACCTCACGGCCATCGATTAATGGCAAAAACGCCTCTGAGGTCAGGCCGCAGGCCAACAGCGCCGCACCAATCGGGCTGTCACCGGCGCGCCCTTCTGCCAAACCGCTATGCAAATCGCGCCACCACTGCAAACGGATGGCGCCAATCATCGGCTCGCTGACGCTGTCTGGGATGCGGGCAATATCGGCATAGGCGTAATACAGGCTGAGCAAGCCATCGCGATGCGCGGCGGGCGCAAATAAATGCGTCAGATATAAATCGCCATCAAGCCCCCTCAGGTCTGATCGCAGACTGTCAAAATCTACACTCACACGAGCCTCCCATCAAAAAGGGCCGCACAATGGCGGCCCCTCCCGAAAAGCGTCTCTCAACCCCTTAGTAAAGGTTTTGAGCCGCAACCATGGCAAACAGCATTGGAATAGACAGCATGGTGTTGGTCCGTGAGAACAACATAGCTGTGCGGGCAGAAGCTGCTTTGGTGTCAGCGTCTGCTTCAACAATACCGAGTGCTTTTTTCTGATTTGGCCAAATAACGAACCAAACATTGAACCACATGATGATACCCAGCCACATGCCAATACCAATGGCGATGTTTTTCGGCACAGCGAAGTCGTTCATCGCGCCAAGTGACAAGGCGTCGTGGATGTAGCCGTTCAGATAGCCAAGAATCAGGCCAGTGACCAAAGTCGACATGGCGCCCCAGCGGAACCACCACAGAGCGGCCGGTGCAATGACCTTGCCGATGGCTGGTTTCTGCTCATCTGGAATATTCGGCATATTCGGAATTTGCACGAAGTTGAAATAGTACAAAAGGCCAATCCACATCACGCCGCTCAAGACGTGCAGCCAGCGGAACAAGAAGGCGTAAAATGCCGTGTCGAACGTTCCCCCACCGTTTAGATACATTAATTCAAGAATGAACGCTAAAACGAAACCGGCAATCACCGTGTTCCGAAGTGAAGATAGAATTCCAGCCATAACAACCCCTTTGTGTGCGAATCTATTATGTCAAAAGTTTACTATTCTTACCGCATCGGGGCAAATCCCGATTTGGTGAAAAACCGTAAAACTGCCCTATTCGGATGCCGAGGTTGACCAATCGCGCTTCACGCCGAGCACCATGAGCAATGGTGAGGCGATGAAAACCGAGGAATAAGTCCCGACAATAACCCCCCAAATCATGGCAAAGGTGAAGCCACGAATAACCTCACCGCCGAGCGTATACAGTGCTGCGAGCGCCAACAAGGTGGTGACCGAGGTCACCACTGTGCGCGACAGTGTTTCGTTAATCGCTACGTCGAGCAGATTACCCAGCGGCATTTTCTTGAATTTGCGCAAGTTCTCACGCACGCGGTCATAGACCACCACTGTGTCGTTCATCGAATAGCCGACAATGGTCAGCACCGCCGCCAAAATCGACAGATTAAAGTCGAGTTGCAATAGCGAGAAAATACCAATGGTCAGGACAACGTCATGGATTAGCGCCAAAACCGCGCCGACACTGAACTGCCATTCAAAGCGGAACCAGATGTAAATCAACATGCAGGAAATCGCCGCGACAAAGGCGATGATACCGGTTCTAATCAATTCCGAGCTGACTTGCGGGCCAACAACCTCAACCCGGCGAATTTCAAAATCACCCGATAGTTCTTGGCGGATGCTCTCAACCGCGTTTAAGTCACCTTCTGTTGAGGTCGCGCCTTCGTCTTCTGACACCCGAATAAGCGCGTCAGTCGGCGCACCAAAGGATTGGATTTGCACCTCACCAAGCTGCAAATCACCAAGCCGCCCTCGCAAGGCGGCAATATCAATCTCGCTTTCGGCGCTGACTTCGATCAGCGTACCGCCGCGAAAATCAATCCCGAAATTCAGCCCATTGGACATAAACACGCCAATCGAGCCAACCAGCAAGAAAGCCGAAATCACAAACGCGACGAAACGATGGCGGATAAAGCCAATCTCGGTTTTGCTCGGCACAAGTTTCAATGTCTTCATTGTCATATCCTCCTGTGAGCCGACTAAAGGGGCAATGCCGCTGGGCGGCCTTTGGCGCGCACCCAGAGCGAGATGAAAAAGCGTGTCAACGTAAAGGCTGTGAACACGGAGGTCACAATGCCGATGGCCAGCGTGATGGCAAACCCACGAATTGGGCCAGAGCCGAGCTGGAACAAGATGATGGCGGCGAGCAGCGTCGTCACATTGGCATCAAGAATAGTACCCAGCGCCCGACTATAGCCGACATCAACCGCCGATATGGGCGTCTTCTTGGCCAGCAATTCTTCGCGGATACGTTCGAAAATCAGCACATTGGCGTCAACCGCCATACCCACCGTCAACACAATACCGGCAATACCCGGCAAGGTCAGCGTCGCTTGCAGCCCCGACAACACAGCCATGATAAGCACCATATTGATCATCAGCGCGATATTGGCGAACAGGCCGAACAGATTGTAACTCAGCACCATGAACACAATGACCGCCAAGAAGCCGACAATCAGCGCAATCCGCCCTGCCGCGACACTATCGGCGCCAAGACCTGGGCCGACTGTGCGTTCTTCAAGAATTGTCATCGGTGCCGGCAAGGCACCGGCGCGCAAAAGGATGGCCAAGTCATTGGCTTCCTGCACGCTAAAGTTACCCGTGATGCGCCCCGAGCCGCCGAGAATAGCGGTTTGGATAACCGGCGCAGAAATCACTTTGTCGTCGAGCACAATGGCAAATGGACGGCCAACATTGCCTTTCGTCACTTCGCCGAATTTCTTACCGCCAACGCGGTCGTAGCGGAAGTT
>JAHEIG010000069.1 GCA_024639515.1 Rhodobiaceae bacterium
CCTTGCGCATGATGAACCCCCACCAGAGCTTTGGCCAGATTATACCAGCTGGCCTTACACACAATATGGGGCGCGCTTAAAGAATTGCCAAACAGCGGTCTAAAAGTTAGCATTCTTTCAGCAAAAATCGGCTAAAGCGCGGCGCTGAAAGCGGCGCGAGGGAGAGAAACATGGACCGGCGACGCCTTTTGCAAGCTATTGGTGGCACGGCACTGGCCTCATTGTCGGGCATATCGGCGCAAGCTGGCGGCACTGACCCATCGGTGTCGGGCTGGCAAAACTGGTCTAAATCCCTGCCTGGGGCCGCTGGCAAGGTTGAAAAGCCAACCAATATGGTCGCGCTGAAAGCGCTGGTGAGCGGCGCTGAAGGCGGCGTGCGGCCGGTCGGGGCGGGGCATAGCTGGATGCCACTGGTGCCCAGCCAAGACACGATTGTCTCGCTCGATCATTTCAATGCCGTCAGAGAGGTCGACACAACAGCTAATACCGCATGGATTGGAGCAGGCGGGCGCCTGCATGATGTGTCGCCGGAATTGGCCAAGCACGGTTTGGCGTTCCGCAATCTTGGCGATATTGATGTGCAATCGCTGGCTGGTGCCACCAGCACGGCGACGCATGGCACGGGGCGCAATCTATCATGCTTATCAGCCGAGATTTTGGGCCTGCGGCTGTTGACTGGCGATGGCGAGGAGCTGGAAATCAGCGCCGCGCAAAACCCCGCCCTGCTGCCGGCCGCATCGGTTGCTTTGGGCAGTCTCGGTGTGCTGACAGAAATGAAAATGCAACTCGTCCCAAGCTATAAATTGCACCGCCGTGTGTGGTTCATGCCGCATGATCAAGTGATGGCGCAGGCGGATGATTTATGGGCCAAGCACCGCAATTTTGAATTTATGTATATTCCGTTTTCCGGCATTAGCATGTGCATCGCCCATGATGAAACGCAAGCCGCCGACACGCCACGCGCCGCCGATGAAAGCGATGATGGGGTGAAACAGCTAAAAGCCTTGCGCGATTATTTGTCGTGGTTTCCGGCCTTGCGCAAACGTCTCCTCGCCTTGGCGATTTCCGGCGCGCCGGAGGAAAATGTCGTCGGCGAAAGCTGGAATTTATTATCCAGCGAGCGCAATGTTTTGTTCAATGAAATGGAATATCACTTACCGGCCGCTGTCGGGCTTGAGGCCTTGGAAGAAGTGCGCGCCTATATTGAGAAAAACCGCGCCGATGTGTTTTTCCCATTTGAAGCGCGGATGACGCAAGGTGATGAAAACTGGCTGTCGCCGTTTCACGATGGCCGCAAAATATCCATCGCCGTGCATTGCTATCACCAAGATGATTACGCGTTCTTGTTCAGCGATATTGAACCGATTTTCCGCAAATATGGCGGCCGCCCGCATTGGGGAAAATTAAACAGCCTGACAGCCGCTGATTTTGACGCGCTATACCCGCAATGGCAGGCCTTTGCCGCGCTGCGCCAACGCCTCGACCCGCAAGGGCGTTTCTTGAACCCTTATCTGCGGGCGCTTTTCGCGCCGACCACCTAACTCGGAGCATGAGGGGGGCATGATATGAGCAAGCACTTATCGCGGGATTATTTTTTGACTTTGCAAGCGGCGCTGAAAAAAGCCGGTCTTGCCGAGCCGGTTTTGCTGCTCGACCGGCAACGGCTGAACCATAATATCGACAATCTGCGCGATAACCTGCCAGACGGGATGAATTACCGCATTGTCGCCAAATCTTTGCCCAGCGCGGCGCTGCTCGAACATGTCGGCAAACGCGCCGGCACCCAGCGTTTGATGAGTTTCAACGCGGTGATGACGCGGCAACTCCTCGACGCCATGCCAAAGGCCGACATTTTGCACGGCAAACCGCTGCCCGTGGCGGCGGCTGACGGGTTTCTCAAAAGCCTGCCGACATCGCGGGCCCGCCAAATCAATCAAATCCAATGGCTGGTTGATACATCGGCGCGGCTGGCCGAGTATGCGGCATTGGCCAATAAGCATCGCTGCACATTGCAGATTAATCTCGAAATTGATGTCGGCCTGCATCGTGGTGGCCTGCCCCCGGGCGATGATTTGCATCAGGCCTTGGCGTTCATCGCCAAGCACCGGCGTTTAGAATTGGCCGGCTATATGGGCTATGAACCGCATTTGACCAAATTGCCTGACCTCGAAGGCTGGAAAGCCCGCGCCAAAAAAGGCGCGTGGGATCTCTATGCGGCGGCTTTGGAGCAGGCGCGGGCGCATTTTGGTGCGGCGCATACTGAGGCGATGACCCGCAATATGGCGGGCAGCCCGACCATCCGGCTGTATAAAAACACCAGATTGGCCAATGAAGTGGCGACCGGCTCAGCACTGGTTAAGCCCAGCGATTTTGACGCGCCGCTGCTGGCATCTTTCCAACCGGCCAGCTTTATCGCCACGCCGGTTTTGAAGGTCGATAAGCAACTCCGTCTCCCCGCCCATGAATTCGCCAATGGGCTTTTGGGTGAGGCTGAAAAAGGCACGGCGATATTTGTCCATGGCGGCTATTGGATGGCTTCGCCAGTATTTCCCAAGGGGCTGTCCTATAGCCAAATTTTTGGCCGCTCGAGCAATCAAGATTATCTGCAAGGCGGCGTGCGCGTGTCGATTGCGCCGGATGATTTTGTGTTTTTGCGGCCGCATCAAAGCGAAGCGGTGTTTTTGCAGTTTCCCAAAATAGCCGTGTTTGACGGCAAGCGCATCGCCGACATCTGGACGCCGCTTGGGGTTTCTGCATAAGCTGGACAAAAAGGAGAATGAGATGAAACTTTACCCGCCATTTATGGTTCTCATCGGCATCGGGGCGCAATTACTGATTGGCCAGATCGCCCCTGTGTCATCGATTATCGGCCTCGGCTTGCAAAGCCTCGGCGTGGTGTTGCTGATTGCCGGACTGGCAGCGATTTTGCTCACCGCCCGGGCCTTTAGTAAAGAAGAAACCACGATTATTCCCGATGGCGAACCCTCAAGCCTGATGCAAAACGGCTTGTTCGCCTATTCGCGCAACCCGATATATGTCGGCATGGCGATTGTGCTCACCGGCTCGGCTTTATTGTCCGGCACCTATTGGTCTTTGCTTGTGCCGGTGGTGTTTGTTATTGCGGTGCAGCAGATCTGGATTGTCAAAGAAGAAGAAAATATGGAAGCCGAATTTGGCCAACATTATCGTGACTACAAACAGCGCGTGCGCCGCTGGCTATAGGCTCATTGCGCCGGATAGATAATCGACGCCCGGGCAATATCTTTCGGCGGGTTAAACAGCGTGCTGGTAATCTCATGCTCGGTTTCGGGGGCCAGCACATGGGCGCGGCCTGAGACATACCAGCCGACCAGCTTTTTGCCCTCTGCGTCCAGCAAGACCACGGAAAAGCCGTCTATTGTGCCGTCGCGCGTGCCGCCATTTTTGAAGGCCACCGTAACATGCACGGCACTGCCAAGAGCATCTTCGACAACTTCGAAACTGGCTTCCGTGACATTAATATCGGCCCGCAAAGGTGGCGCTGGTGTGAACACATCGGGCAGTTTCGGTGGGTTTTCCAAATTCAGCTGATCGCTGACTTTTTCAACCACTGTGCCCGCCACGTCGCTGACATATTGGTTCAGCGGTTCCACCTCGCCCATCACGTCTTCGAACACATCTTGCGCGGTGCGCACAAGCGGCACACCATTTTGTTGGGCGATGAACAAGCCGACAGCCGCCGCCGCCAGCAGCGCAATGAGGACGGTGAGCAGGCGGCTCATCAGCGACTTTTGCGGGCGCGGCGGCAAAATATACGGCTGGGCGGTAATCGGCGCATCACTGTGCGCGGCGTCCTGCTTGTCGTTTGGCGTGTTGTCGGTTTGCGGCTGGCTTTCTTGCCCGCGCTCAGAACTTTGCGGAGTTTGTGGAGCTTGGGGGGGTTGCGGGGCTTGCGGCTTGGTTGGCGTATCGCCTAATTCATTGTTGATATAATTGGCAATCGCGTCCATCACAGCGGCGTCGCTATTCGGGTCGAGCTTTGGCTCACTGGCCTGATTTTGGTCGTCAGGCTTCGCCTTATCAGCGCTGGCTTTTGGCTCTGCTTTATCTGGCAGCAACCATGCCGGCAGGGCACCGGCGACTTGCTCTCCCGCGCCGTCTTGCGGTTGGCGTGCAGATTGATTGTCGGCGGCTGGCGCTTGGCTGGTCGAATTGGCCATGGCCATGGAGATATCATTCCAACGGGTTTCGAGGCTGTCATCGCGCGTTGAGTCTTCTTGCCCTTCAGGGGCGGCGCGATGCGACGGCTCAAATTTGGTCGAACAATGGGTGCAGGCAATCCGCACGCGAATGCCGTCGCGTTTGGCGTCATCAATGAGATGAGTGAGCACCGACCCTCGTTGACCACATGATGGGCATTGAAAGTGGGTCTCAGTATCTGACTGAAATAAATACAAAAGTCACCCGAGAAATAATTCTCGCTGACGATACCAGCGAACCCGCCCGAATGACAAGATGTTAAGTCATGTCGGTGCCGCATCAACCGGCTGAGATTGCCTAACCGTGGTGAATGTGGTTTAGTTCGCCAGCTTTCGGCAGGGCATGGTTAGTGCCCGCGCGTAGCAGATTTTGGGAGCGCCAGATGGCCAATTCTCTGGGGGTGATTGCCCCGGTTATCGCGATAATCGCAATCGGTTTTTGCATCACTTACTGGAAAGTGTTTTCTGGCGCCCAAATTGCCACATTGAACCGCTTTGTTTTCATGGTGGCGGCACCGGCCTTATTATTCCGCAATGTTGCCCTGACTGAGATTCCCGATCTGACACCTTGGGGCATTTGGTTGTCTTATTATGGCGCCATGCTGGTGTGTTTTGCCGTCAGCTTTGGTGTCGCGCGCATGCTTTTTGGCTATCGCAGCAATGGCGAATTGGTGATTGTCTCGTTTGGCGGCAGTTTCTCCAATACGGTGATGCTCGGCATCCCGATTATCCTGACCGCCTTTGGCCCCGATGCCAGCCTGCCGCTATTTCTTATTCTGGCCTTTCATGGGCTGCTGATTTTCTCTGTCGCCATCACATTGTTAGAGCTGACCACCAATCCCGCCGTCACATGGCGGTCTATCCTGCCGCAATTTGGCAAAGCCATGGCCAATCAACAAGTCATGATGGCTTTATTGGCCGGTGTTATCTGGAACTTTAGCGGCATTGGTCTGGCCCAGCCGGTCGATGACTTCTTGGCGTTGCTTGGTCAGTCAGCGATTCCCGTTGCGCTGGTGGCGGTTGGCGGGGTGCTGGCGCAAACCGCGTGGCGCGATGCGTTTTCCACGGCGCTTTATATGAGTGCCTTCAAATTGGTTTTCATGCCGATGCTGGTGTTTGTCTTGGCCAGCTATGTGTTTGCCTTGCCACCGCTGTGGGTGGCCACCATCACGCTGCTGGCGGCGATGCCGTCTGGGGTGTTTACCTCAGTATTTGCCGCCCGCTATCAAGTGGCCGAGGATGAGGCGTCCAGCTCGATTGTGCTGTCGACGGTCATCGGTGCGCTCAGCGTCTCGGTTTGGCTATTGGTGTTCAGCGATTTCGTTGTCGCCCGCTAAGGCGCGTATTGGCACAAAAAAAGGGCGCTTGCGGCAACCACAAACGCCCTTTTCAAATCACTGACAAAAAACTTATTTGCCTTTCCAGACAGGGGCGCGTTTTTCTGCAAACGCGGTGGCCCCTTCACGGGCGTCTTCTGAGGTGAAGACGGGATCCATGATTTTTTGTTGGCGGGCCCAAATTTCATCATGCGGCCAGGTTTTGTATTCCTGCATGATTTTCTTGGTGGCCGCAGTGGCGAGCGGGCCGTTGACGGCGATGCGGGCAGCCAGTTTCTTGGCCGCGTCCAACGCTTGACCAGTAGGCACCACTTCATTGATCAGGCCGACTTCATACATCCGCTCGGCGCTGTAATGGTCGCCGGTCAAAGCCAGCTCCATAGCGATGCGCGGTGGAATTTGTTGTGGCAGGCGGAACACGCCGCCAGCACCGGCCACCAAAGAGCGCTTCACTTCTGGAATACCGAATTTCGTGGTCTCTGTGGCCACCACCAAATCGCAAGACAGCACCAGCTCGAAGCCACCCGCCAGCGCATAGCCTTCAGCCGCCGCAATCAGCGGCTTGCTGGGTGAGTGCTGGGTGATGCCGCCAAAGCCACGGCCTTTAACGGTTGGTGTTTCACCGGCCAAAAAGCCTTTCAGATCCATACCGGAGCAGAATGTGCCGCCATTACCGGTCAGAATTGCGACGCGGATATCAACGTCAGCTTCGAATGTATCAATCGCGGCGGCGATGGCCTCTGCCATTGATTTATTCATTGCGTTTTTGGCTTCTGGACGGTTCATGGTCATGGTCATGACGCCGTCCTCGACGGATACGATTAGTTCTTCGCTCATTTTGCTCTCCTCTGAAGAATTAGGTCGTTGCGGGCTGTTGCCCGCAGTAAATTGATGTGAAAATGGAACACGAGCCACACGGATTGTCAATCTCACTCATGCTTTTCGGCCCGGGGCAGGGGCAAAAAAGGCGATATTTAGGCTCGCCCTCCGGCGGCAAAAGTTTTACCCTTATTACACCACACACGCCGCCACGCGCGCGGCAGGGCGGCATAGCAGGACGACATAGGAGGTGAGCCATGAGCGGGCAAAGCAAATATCAAAGTTTCCAAGAATTCTGGCCATTCTATTTGCGCGAGCACGCCCATCCCCTGTCGCGCGCCATGCATTATATCGGCACCACCGGAGTGCTGGCGATTGTCGTCGCGGCCTTTGCCAGCGGCAATCTGGTGTGGCTGTGGCTGACGCCGATATGCGGCTATGGCTTTGCATGGGCGGCGCATTTTTTTGTCGAAAAAAACAAACCCGCGACGTTTACCTACCCGCTTTGGTCGCTGATAGGTGATTTCCGCATGTATTTCCTGTTTTTATGCGGTGGTTTATCGCCTCATTTGCAAGCAGCTGGGGTCAATTCGGCTGACTAGGGCATAATTACGCACAAAAAATAGGCAAAAAGATAGAATATTATTTTCTGCCTAAAAAATAGACACTATTTCTGAGCATTGTTGCTGCTTTGAGGCCCAGCCTCACGCGGAGTCTTGCGATTCCGCGTTTTTTTACGTTTGGCACGGTTTTTGCATAAAGCGGGCAGCATTACGCTGAAAAGGAGATAGTTATGCAGAAGTCTAAACAGACAACCAAAGTTTTAACCGCCGCCCTGTTGGCCGGTACAATGTTGACCACACCTGTTGTGGCCGCAGAAATTGCAGGCAATGTAGGTGCCACGACAGATTACATCTGGCGCGGTAACACCCAGTCAAGCGGCGATGCAAGCCTTTCAGGTGGCATTGACGTAGATTTCGGTAACGGCTTTGCCGTTGGTACATGGGTTGGTTCACTCGGCGCCTCAGAAAGCGACGATGCCAATTACGAAGTTGACCTGTATGGCAGCTACAGTGGCGAAGTTTCAGGTTTCTCATATGAAATTGGTTACATCTCATACCAGTATCCTGGTGTTGCAAACTCAGACGCTGACTTCTCTGACATTTATGTCAGCTTCGGCACAGGCCCGTTCTCAGTGTCTTACTACATGCTGGAAGATGCCAAAGACGCCGACATGGACGCTGATGATGGCACTTATCTGTCACTCGACGCTGAGTTCCCAATGACCCAAGACTGGTCAGTTGCTCTGCACTACGGTCTGGAAGAATACGACATCTCAGAAGATGACGAAGACTACGCCATTTCGCTTTCTAAAGGCGACATGAGTTTCACAGTTTCAGGCGATGAAGGCGACGACACACGCGCAATCATTTCCTGGGGCGCAAGCTTCTAAGCATATCTACAGAGAGGCTCCTCCCATGAAACTTATCATAGCCATTATCAAGCCATTCAAACTGGATGCCGTGCGCGAAGCGCTTACCGCAGCTGGTATTGAAGGCATGACAGCCTCTGAAGTGAAAGGTTTCGGTCGCCAGAAAGGGCAGACCGAAATCTATCGCGGGGCTGAGTATGAAGTGAACTTCCTGCCAAAAGTACGGCTGGAGATCGTCGTCGACGACAGCAATGTAAGCGCTGCCTGCGACGCTATTCAAACCACTGCAAACAGTGACAAAATCGGCGATGGCAAAATCTTTGTCTTGTCCGTCGATGAAGCTATTCGCATTCGTACCGGTGAAACCGGCGCGGCAGCGGTCTAGAAGAAACACGGAGATTTTTATGTTTCAGAAAAAACTTAAACAAATTGGCCTCGCGGCTGGTTTAACACTTCTGGCCAGCCCAGCGCTTGCGGAAGTTCCAGGCGAAACAGCTTTCGTCTTTAACACCTTGCTGTTCCTCATCATGGGCGCATTCGTCATGTGGATGGCAGCAGGTTTCGCCATGCTCGAAAGCGGCATGGTGCGGTCGAAAAACGTTGCCACCATTTGTGTGAAAAACATTTCACTGTTCGCCATTGCTGGCATCCTCTACTACGTCGTCGGATACAACCTGATGTATAGCGGTGTCGACGCTGGCTGGATCGGTGAGTTCTCAATGTGGTCACCAGACGACAGCTCATATCTTGGTGAGACACCTGATTTCGGTGAAGGCGACACATATGCCGCCGGTTCTGACTGGTTCTTCCAAATGGTCTTCGTTGCAACAGCAGCCTCGATCGTTTCAGGTACTTTGGCAGAGCGTATTAAGCTGTGGCCTTTCCTGACATTCGTTGCGCTGCTGACAGCTATCATCTACCCAATCCAAGGCGCTTGGACATGGGGTGGCGGCTGGTTGAGTGAAATGGGCTTCTCCGATTTCGCTGGCTCAACAATCGTCCACTCAGTCGGTGGCTGGGCGGCTCTGACCGGTGCGCTGTTCCTCGGTGCCCGTACAGGTCGTTACTCAGAATCTGGCGCGTCTATTCCAATGCCTGGCTCATCAATGCCACTGGCAACTTTGGGTACGTTCATTCTGTGGCTCGGTTGGTTCGGCTTTAATGGCGGTTCACAGCTGGCTCTGGGTTCTGCTGAAAACGCTATCGCGATTTCACAAATCTTCATCAACACAAATCTGGCCGCTGCCGGTGGTGTTGTTGCCGCAATGATCGCAACACAGGTTCTGTACAAGAAAGTCGACCTGACCATGGCCCTGAACGGTGCCATTGGTGGTCTGGTGTCAATCACTGCTGAACCGCTCGCACCAACAGGTGGCTTGGCCATCATCATCGGTGCCATTGGCGGCGTGTTGATTGTCCTGTCAGTACCAGTACTTGATCGCCTGAAAATCGACGACGTCGTCGGTGCTATCCCAGCTCACCTTGTGTGCGGCATCTGGGGCACCATCGCTGTTGTTCTGTCAAATGGTGACGCAAGTCTCACAACTCAGTTGATCGGCATCGCAGCCGTGGGCGCCTTCGTGGTGGTCACCAGCTCGATTGGTTGGATCATTCTGAAAGCCACTGTTGGCATCCGTGCCGGCGCGGAAGAAGAAATGGACGGTCTCGATAAAACCGAACTCGGTATCGAAGCCTACCCAGAATTCTCGCGCTAATAAATTGACCCCCAATTAATGCGTGAGGCCCCGGGCAGAAATGCCCGGGGTTTTCTTTTGGGGTCGCCCCACAAAATATTATCTGCAGCCTAGCCCGGTGCTTTGGGGAATTGCATGACGCCTTCATCGACCACATGGTGCGCGTAGCTGTCATCCATATAAATCGCCATATCCGGCTTGCCGAAAACCGCCGGATCGTCAAGCGAGCCGATTTTAATCAACGCCACACCTGGTGCGGCCGGGGCGCGACTGGTTAGCGGTGTGCCGCATTTGCCGCAAAACTCGCGGGTCACTGGCTCATCGAGATCGTCGCGGCGGTAAATCGCCGGCTCGCCTTTGATGTATTTGAATTCCGTTTCCGGCAGGCCGAGTATCAGATTGCCGCCGCCGCCAGTGATATACTGGCACTCACGACAATGACATTGACCTTTGAACAGGGCATCGCCCTCTGCTTCATAACGCACGGCGCCACAATAGCATCCACCTTGTACTTTCATTTTTCATCCTCCCAAAAAAACCAGTCTGCCAGTATTTTCGTTGGTTGAAAAGGTCGGGTGGGGGAGCCCGGTGGCTTAGGGGCCGTCGTTAAAGCCGGTTTCGTCGACGATTTGGCTGGCCCGCTTGCGGTTATTGGCAATCGCATCCATCGCCAAACTGTCGGGCGTCAGCGCGCCCCAGCTGGCCACCAGCGCCGAGACCGGCACGTCTTGGCGGACCGGATATTCGAAATTGGTTTCGGCATAAATTTTCTGGGCGGTTTCAGAGACCAGAAACTCCATTAGCGCGATGGCGTTTTGTTTATGTGGCGCGTGTTGCGCCAGCACCATGCCCGAGACATTCACATGCGTGCCGCCTTGCGGCATGGTCGGGAAAATCGGCGTCACCGAAGCGGCCCATTGTTTTTGCTCGGGCTGGTCCTCATTGGTCTGCATTTTGCCCATATAGTAAGTGTTGCCGATGGCCACATCGCAGGTGCCGCCAAATACGCGGCGCACTTGCGCACGGTCATTGCCAGATGGTTTTTCCGACAGATTGGCCTTCAGCCCCAGCAGCCAGTCACGAAAAGCCGCTTCGCCTAGATGCGACAGCATGGCGGCGAACAGGACATTATTATAGGCATGTTGGCCGCTGCGCAGGCAAATCCGGCCGCGCCATTTCGGGTCGGCCAGGTCGAGATAGCTGAAGGCGGTTTCTAACACACGCTGATTGGAGGCATAAGCAATCCGCGCCCGCCATGACAAACCAAACCATAGGTTATCATCACTGCGGGCGGTGGCTGGAATATGTTTTTGCAAGACCGGCGAGCTCACCGGCTGAGCGACGCGCTCAGCGGCTTGGCTGAGGCGGGCAATATCGGTGGTCAAAATAACATCGGCCGGGCTGTTGGCGCCCTCGGCTTCGGCCCGCTCAATCAGTCCGTTTTTGGCAAAAATCACCTTTACCTGAATACCAGTCTCGGCGGTAAACGCATCAAATAGCGGTTCGACCAAGAAGGGCTGGCGATAAGAATAGACATTCACTTGCCCGCTGGTTTGGGCGGCGCTGTCTGAGGTGGCGTGAAAGCTCGCCGCCATCAGGCTGGCGAGGGCGAAAACACCAATCAGAATCTTGCTTGTCTTTAACTTAATGCGCGAGGCGTTCATTCGGTCACTCCAGCTCCATCGTCACAGCGCCATCGTCAGGGCTAACTGCTATTGCGAGTTATTCTTAATTGCATACGTAGGGTTTGCCTACGCCCTTGTCAAGTCAACGCAAGCGCGCGGCCTCGTGGTTTTCCCGCGATGGCTGCAGCGATTTCGTGGTTTGTGCGGCTTACGCTTCTTCCTCGCGTCCGACTTCTTTTAGGAACGGCAGAAAGCGCAGGTAAGAGGCCGGGAACAAACGCCTGATAATATCGACCAGCACAGCGTCGGGGCCGATGAGGATGCGGGCTTTGTTTTTGCGAATGCCTTTGAGAATAATGCGCGCCGCGCCGTCGGGCTGGGTGCGGGTCAGTTGTTGGAATTTGACAATGGCTTCCTCGCGCTGTGCTTCAGCGTCTGGGCCTTGGGCAATACGCGCATGGCGCACAATATTGGTGTTGATGCCGCCAGGGTGAATGCAGGTGACGCCAATATCTTTGCCGTCCATTTCATGGCGCAGCGCTTCGGTGAAGCCGAGCACGCCATATTTCGCCGCATTATAAGCACTTTGCGACGGCACGCCAATCAGGCCGAAAATCGACGAGACATTGGCGATGTGGCCGCTGCCGCGCTCCAGCATATGCGGCAAAAAGGCTTGCGTGCCATGCACCACGCCCCAAAAATCAATGTCCATCACCCAGTTGAAATTATCCATGGTCATTTCAGCCACTGGTGCGCCATGGGCGACGCCGGCATTGTTCAACACCAAATCGGCCCCGCCATGGTTTTGCTTCACCTGATCGGCCAGCGCAAACATCGCGTCGCGATCCGACACATCAACAATATGGCTTTCGCCTTTGCCGCCAGCGGCGGCGATTTCCTGTTGTGTTATCTCCAACATGTCGGCGCGCACATCGGTCATCACCACATAGGCGCCTTCGGCGGCCAAAGCTTTGGCGCAGGCGGCGCCGATACCGCTTGCCGCGCCTGTGACGATACAAATCTTGTCTTTGAAATTACGCATGGCTCTCCCCATCTGTTGCGTTCTGGCAATTGGCGTAAGCCTCTAGCGCTGAGCCATCATTGTGCAAATCTTTCCGCAAAAGAAAAGCCCCATATGGGGCTTTTCAAATCCGACCGATCATATCGGCGGCAGATAGGGTGTGGCGTTAGCCTTGGTTGGAGCGGCGACGACGACGTTCCAGCGGCTGATAGGCCTGCGCCGCATGGGTGGTGCAGTAAGGGCTACCCGATTTGGCGCGGGCGCCGCAGAAGTGAAACTCGGTCGTGCCCGGGTCACCAATTGGCCATTTGCAGGTGTGCTCGGTCAGGTGCAGCACGCTGGCGCGTTCCTCGGCACTGAGAATTGGCTCTGGCACCACTTCGTCTTTCAGCTCATTAATGCCGCTATCGCTATATTGGCTGCGGCCAGCTGACAGCGAGGGGGTTGACGGACGGGCGCGCGAGGTGCCGGTATTGACCCGTGCGGTTGACACGCGGGCTGGCGTCGCGCGGCCAGACAAACCGAGGCGATGGACTTTACCAATCACCGCATTACGGGTCACGCCGCCCATTTTGCGGGCGATTTGACTGGCGCTCAGCCCGTCAGTCCATAATTGTTTAAGAGTTTCAACGCGTTCGTCTGTCCATGCCATGACAATTCTCCTATTTTCGGCTCTATCAAGTTTCCATATCTGGTGTTTACTTGCTTATTTTCTACTATATCTAGTGGCCCTCGGAAATCATAGAGAATCATTTATCCACATGATTCGATTCGCTTTTGGGTGCGCTGCAAACCCCTGCCCATCGGCGGCGGCGTCATCGGCGGGCGCGAAACCGCTTGAAAACAAGGTGAATTTATTTAAGTTCACTGCATGAATGATACAACGAAATCCCCCGCCGCGATTAATCCCGAAGCCTATCAAGACCTCGGCGTGCGCCGTTTCGGTCGGTTTAATGGCCTTGGTTTATGGACGCTTTACCGCAAAGAAGTGCAACGCTTTTTGAAGGTCTGGATGCAGACCATGATGGCGCCGATTATCACCACGCTTTTATTCTTGGCGATTTTCTCGCTGGCGCTGGCTGGCTTGCGGCCGGACATTAACGGCGTGCCTTTCGTGAATTTCTTGGCCCCTGGGTTGATTATGATGGCCATGGTGCAAAACGCCTTTGCCAATGCCTCGTCTTCTCTATTGGTGGCGAAAGTGCAGGGCAATGTTGTCGACTTCTTGATGCCGCCCCTATCACCGGCTGAGTTGAATATTGGTATTTCCTTGGGCGGGCTGACGCGCGGCTTATTTGTCGGCGCCGGCACATTTGTCGGCATGTCGATTTTTGTCGAGATGACGATTTACAGTTTCGGCGCGGCGTTTTTCTACGCCTTTATCGCCTCGGCGCTGATGTCGCAAATCGGCTTGCTGGGCGGTATCTGGGCCGAGAAGTTCGACCATCTGGCGACAGTGACGAATTTTGTCATTACCCCTTTATCGTTTTTGTCGGGGACGTTTTACTCGGTCAATCAGCTGCCGAAATTCGCCTACGATGTGACGCAATATAACCCGTTCTTCTACATGATTGACGGTTTCCGCTATGCCCTGACCGGTCAGGCCGAAGGCTCGCTGCTGTTTGGCGCGGCCTATTTGATTGTCCTGACCTTGTTGCTGTCGGTGGCTTGCCAAATTGTGCTGACCCGAGGCTATCGACTAAAAAGTTAAATAATTTGAGTTTCACGCGGTTTTTTCGTATAAAATCACAAATATTCAGCAAGCCGCCTGTGGGCGGCTTTTTCTGTTGAAGCGCAACGTTTGAAACACTGCGAGAGACCAAGAGAGACGAAGAGAGACCATGAGCAAAACCGACGCCAGTCATGTGATGCCGACCTATAATCGGTCAGAGCTGCGCTTTCAGCGCGGTGAAGGCGCGTGGCTGATCACCGATAGCGATGAACGCTATCTCGATTTCGGCTCCGGTATTGCGGTCAACGCGCTGGGGCATTCGCACCCCAAGCTAATCGCGGCGCTCAAAGCCCAGTCGGAGAAGCTGTGGCATGTGTCGAATCTCTACACTATTCCTGAGCAGGAACACTTGGCCGATGCGCTATGCGCCAAAACCTTTGCCGATAACGTATTCTTCTGCAATTCAGGGGCCGAGGCGGCTGAAGGGATGATTAAAGCGATGCGTCGCTATCATGCCGATAATGGCGCGCCCGAGCGGGTTACGCTGATCTCTTTTGCTGGGGCTTTTCATGGCCGGACGCTGGCGGCTTTGGCGGCGGCGGGCAATCAAGCCTATCTGCAAGGCTTTGGGCCAGCCCCGCAAGGCTTTGTGCAATGCGCCGATTTTGACATTGCCAAAGTCGAAGCGCTGATTGATGAGACCACGGCGGGCATTTTGATTGAGCCGGTGCAGGGCGAGGGCGGGGTGCGCGATGTCGGGCCTGAGTTTCTGCGCGGTCTACGGGCGCTATGTGACAAGCACGGCATTCTGCTCGGCTTTGACGAAGTGCAAAGCGGTATTGGCCGGACCGGTAAATTATTCGCCCATGAATGGGCCGAGATCACGCCAGATGTGATGGCCATTGCCAAGGGCATTGGCGGCGGCTTTCCGCTCGGTGCGTTTTTGACCACGCAAGCCGTCGGGGCGGCCATGCAACCGGGCACGCATGGCTCGACCTTTGGCGGCAACCCGCTGGGCTGCGCGGTCGGCATGGCGGTTTTGGAAACCGTTTGCGAAGATGGCTTTCTCGAGCATGTGCGCGATATTGACGGCTTTTTCCGGCAACAACTGGCTGGCTTGCTTGATATCTATCCGGATATCTTCACCGAAATTCGGGGCCGTGGCCTGTTGCTCGGGCTGAAATGCAAACCCGCCAACACAGATATTGTCGCCGCTTTGCGGGCGCAAAAACTATTAACCGTCGGTGCTGGCGATAATGTGGTGCGGTTTCTGCCACCGCTGACGGCGACGCATGACGATATGCGGGCCGCTGTGGAGGCGATTTCTGCCGCGTGCGAAACATTGCGCGCAGAGCTTAAAGCCAACCCTGAAGCTAACCCTAAAGCTGACCCTAAAGCAGACCCCAATGCATAGAACCTCAACGGTTTAGGAAGAGACTATGGCCTATCAACATTTTATTGATCTGAGTGATTTGACCCAAGCGCAAGCCCGCGCCTTGCTCGATGATGCGCATCAACGCAAAGCCGCTCGGGCTGGCCTGCCGAAAGGCACGGCAGATGCCGACGCGCCGCTAACCGGCTATACGCTGGCCATGGTGTTCAACCAGCCATCGACGCGCACGCGGCTGTCTTTTGACCTTGGCATGCGTCAGCTTGGCGGTCAGACGATGATTATCAATCAGACCGAAACCCAGCTTGGGCGCGGCGAGAGCATCACCGATACGGCGCAAGTTGTGTCGCGCTTTGCCGATATTGCGATGGTGCGGACCGGCCCGCATGAGGGCATTACCGAATTTGCCAAACATGCCGATATTCCGGTGATTAACGGCCTGACCGCGTTTAGCCATCCGTGCCAAATCATCGCTGATTTGCAGACGTTTGAAGAACATAAAGGCCGCTTGGCCGGGCAGCGGATTGCTTGGCTGGGCGATGGCAATAATGTGCTGGTGTCGTTTATCCACGCCGCCGCTTTGTTTGATTTCGAATTGGCGATTGCCTGTCCGGCTGAGTTTATGCCGCCGCAGTCGGAGATTGATCAGGCACGGGCGCAGGGCGCTAAAATTATTCTGTGCGAGACGCCGCAGCAAGCCGCCCAAGGGGCCGCCTGTATTGTCACCGATTGCTGGGTGTCGATGAGCGATGATCCGGCGACGGCTGAAAAACGCGCCGCCGCTTTCGCCCCTTATCAGGTGACGGAGGAGATCATGGCGCTCGGTGACGAAGCGATTTTCATGCACTGCCTGCCAGCCTATCGCGAGAGCGAAGTCACGGCGGAGGTGATTGATGGGCCGCGCTCGGTGATTTTTGATGAGGCCGAAAACCGCTGCCATGCGCAAAAAGCGATTTTGACTTTTTGCCTCAATTTGTCGGACACTCAATAAATGAGCGATATGAATAATTTTTCCCTGCCGTTTCGTGTTGAGGGGCAAGACGCCAATGGCCGGATTGTCAAACTCAACTCTTTGGCCAGCGATGTGCTGTCGCGTCACAATTATCCCGAACCAGTCGGGCGCTTGCTTGGTGAAGCCTTGGTATTGGCCGCCATGCTCGGCTCAATGCTGAAATTTGATGGCCGGTTTATCCTGCAATTACAGGGCCAAGGGCCGATCTCCATGCTGGTTGGTGATTATGCCTCAGGCGGGGCATTGCGCGGCTTTGCCCAGTTTGACACAGAGCGCCTCGATGAGGCCGTCGCAAAAGGCCTGTCGGGCATGGCGTTATTGGGCGACAAAGGGCATATGGCTTTCACCGTCGACCAAGGTGCCGATATGGAACGCTATCAGGGCATTGTGCCGCTAGAGGGCGATATTCTGGCCGATGCAGCGCTCGAATATTTTACCAAATCAGAGCAAATCGAGACCACGTTGAAACTGGCGGCGGCGCCGATTTTGTTGCCCGGCGGCAAAACCGAATGGCGGGCTGGCGGCATTATGTTGCAACAAGGGGCCCGCGAAGGCGGCCATGACGAAGCGCCGGAAGCGGTGCGGGTGGAAAGCGATGACTGGCAACGCCTGTGCATCATGCTGCAAACCACCGAGGATAGCGAATTGCTGGATGCCGATTTGCAGGCTGAAACGCTGGCCTATCGCTTGTTCAATGAAGACGGGGTGCGGATATTTGACAAACGCGCTTTGCATTTTTCTTGCCCATGCTCGCGCGAGCGTGTTTACAATATGCTGGTTGGCTTGCCTGATGATGACCGCCAAGACATGACGAATGACGAGGTCATTGAAGTGCGTTGTGAGTTTTGTAACGAATTATATGAGTTTGCGCCGGAGGAGGCTTTTGCCGACCAACCGGCCTAATCTCATAGAAAAACTGCATAATGAGAGACTGGCAATCTCTTGTCGAAGCGTTATATCGTTAGAAATATAGGGGTAGGGCTATTGGATAAACAGCAACCATTGTCAGATCAGGCGGCGTCTGAAAAGGCGGCTGAACACGCCGTGCCAGCAGCACATAGCAAGCAGCCGGGGCTTTTGCGCCGCCTCGTGCGCCGCCTGCCTTTGCCGATTTTGGTGCTGATGGTTGGCTTTTTTGCCTATTCCTTCTTGGTTGCCAGTAAACCCGAAACCAAACCGGAAGAACGCCTTGAGCGGGTTTGGGTGGTCGAGTCAGTGGTCGCCAAATATCAAACCGTGGTGCCGGTCACCACCGCTTTTGGCGAGCTGCGGGCCCGCCGTCAGGTTGATTTGCGGGCGCTTGTTTCTGGCGAAGTGGTGAAAACCAACCCGAAATTTGAAGACGGTGTGCGCGTCTCGAAAGGCGATGTGCTGGCCGAGATTGACGCTTTTACCTATCAATTGGCGGTCGATGATGCGATGGCGCAATTGGCTGGCTCGCGCGCCGTCTTGATGGAACGCGAAGCCGCCACCAAACACGCCGAACGCGAAAAGTCGCGGGCTGAGCAATTATTCGAAAAAGGCTCCGTGTCGAAAAAGACATTGGACGACAAAACCCTGGAATATGCCGTCAGCACGGCGCGCTTTGACCAACAAAAATCGGTTGTCGCGCGCGACGAGGTGCGGCTATCACGGGCCCAGCGTGATTTCAAAAACACCAAAATCATCGCCCCCTTTGATGCCCATGTCAGCAAAATCACTGCCCGCGAAGGCCGCGTCTTGAACCCCAATGACCGCGTCGCCTCGCTCACCGGTGCCGATGATTTCGAAGTGGTGTTCAATCTGACCGATGATCAATATGGCCGGTTTTTGGCCCGCAATACCAGTATTGTCGGTCGTCGGCTGCAAGTGTTTTGGGATATTGGCGGACAGCGCGTGGCGTTGACGGCGCAAATTCGCCATGTCGGCGCAACCATTAGTCAGGCCACTCGCGGGGTCGATGTGTATGCGCAAATAGATGGCCAAATTCCGTCTAATCTGCGCAGCGGGGCGTTTGTGACCATTGAAATGCGGGCCCAGCCAGAACCCGATGTGGTGGCGTTGCCGAAATATGCGTTGTATGGCGACAATAAAATTTACGTCATTGAAGAAGGCCGCTTGGTGCCGCTTTTGCTGACTGATTTCCTCGACGATGGCGAGCGCATTCTGATTAAAAGCGGTGTGCGCAATGGGCAAGAAATTCTGCTGACCCAATTTAATGAGGCTGCCGCTGGCGTCGCGGTGAAAGCCTTTGAGGCGCTGTAATGAGTATCCGCGCCGCCATTGAGCTGTTTTCGCGCCATAAGAACGCCGCCAATCTGCTGTTTTTCAGCATGATTATGCTTGGCGTGTTCGGCCTGACCAATTTGAACACGCAATTTTTCCCGACGGTTCAGGTCAATTTGGTGACCATTAACATCGTCTGGCCCGGTGCCTCGGCGCAAGATATTGATAAGAATATCGTCGGCACGGTGCAGCCAGAAGTGCGCTTCATTGACGGGGTGAAAGAGTTCAGCTCGCAATCGCGCCTCGGCCTTGCCTCAATGACGGTAGAGTTTTTGCCAGGCACGGAAATGCAACGCGCCCTCGGCGATGTCGAAGCCGCCGTCAATGGTATTGTCACTTTCCCGAAAGACGCTGAACGACCAGTTATCTCGCAAGTGCTTTTCTATGAGCCAGTGGCCTCGCTTTTGGTCAGCGGGCCATTTGATGAGCGCTCATTGCGCAGCTATGCCAAACAATTACGCGATGGCTTGCTGGAAGCCGGTGTTGATAAAATTGTGCTGGAGGGTTTCCGCGACGAAGAAATCTGGGTCGAGACGCGGGCCGCTCAGTTGCGCCGCTATGATATGACGACCACGGATATTGGCAATAAAGTGGCGTCGAGTTCGTTGGATGTGCCCGGTGGCGTGTTGCGCGGCGATGTTGAGCAACAAGTGCGCGCCGTCGGCCTAGCCCTGACCGCCCGCGATGTCGAGCAGATTAATTTGCGCAATAGCGCCGATGGCAGTCAGATTCGCATTGGCGATGTGGCCAATGTGTATGAAACTTTTGACGCCAATGGCGCCAATGGCTGGACCGGCGATGAGCGCGCCATCCGGCTGACCGCAATGCGGACGAAAAACGCCGATGCGCTGGAAACCACCGCCATCATGCGTGACTATTTGGCCGAGGTGCTACCGACCTTGCCGCCGACCTTGAATGTGAAAATGTTTGATGTGTTCGCGGCCAAGATTTTGCAGCGGATTAATGTGCTTTTGTATAACGGCCTCACCGGTATGGCGCTGGTGTTGCTGATTTTGTTTCTGTTTCTTAATGGCCGCATCGCGATTTGGGTGGCGGCTGGTATTCCGGCCTCAATGATGGCGACATTTGGCGTCATGTGGGCGCTCGATTTGTCGATCAATATGCTGTCCATGTTCGCGCTGATTATGACGGTTGGTATTATTGTCGATGACGCGATTGTCGTGGGTGAGCATTCGGCGACGTTGAGTGACCAAGGCTATGACGCGCAAGTGGCGGCTGAGGGCGGGGCTATTCGCATGACCATGCCAATTACCGCTGCCGCCTTGACCACTTTGGCGGCGTTTATTCCGATGCTGTTGATTGGCGATACGGTCGGGCAGATTGTGAAACCGATTCCGCTGGTTTTGTTCTGCGTTTTGGTGGCCAGTTTGGTTGAGTGTTTTCTGGTGCTGCCGGGGCATTTGAGCCATGCCTTGGCCAAGCCGTCTAAGCCGCCGAGCCAATTCAAACAGCGTTTCAACACCGCCTTTAACACCTTCCGCGATGGCCGTCTGCGCCGCTTTGTGACCTTGGCCTATGACCGGCGCTATACGACGATTTCTGTCGGGCTGGCGGTTTTGATGATTTGCGTTGGCCTGATGGCTGGCGGGCGGGTGCAATTCCGTTTCTTCCCGTCGCCGGAAGGCGAAGTGGTGAAGGGCTATGTGTTCTTCCAGCCGGGCACGCCGCGCGAGGAAACCCGCCAAGGGGTACGCCGGATTGAGCAGGCTTTATACGACTCGTCCGCCGCCCTCGACACCGCCAATGAAGGCTTGGTCGATACCGTGTTCACCCAAATTGGCCGCACCGAACAATCTGTTGGCGATGACCGTGGCTATATTTATGCCGAATTGAAAGCCAGTGAAGAACGCAGCGTGCGCACGCAAGAAATCGTCAAAGCATGGGAAGAAGCCCTGCCGGATATTCCCGGCATTCGTTATGTCTTCATCCGCGAGCAACGCGGCGGCCCACCCGGGCGCGATATTGATATTCGTCTGGAAAATGGCGAGCCGGAAGTGCTGAAAAAAGCCGCCGTCGAATTGCGCCTGGCGCTGGAGGAATATGCTGGTATCTCGCGGGCCCGCGACGACCTCAATTACAATAAGCAGGAGCTACTGCTGGATGTGAATGATCGCGGCGCCTCGCTGGGCTTTACCAATCAAATGGTCGGCAATCTCACACGCGGCAGCCTGCAAGGGGTGATTGCCAAACGCTTTGCCCGCGATGACCAAGAGGTCACGGTGCGGGTTTTGCAACCGCGCAGCGGCGAGCGGCCTAAGCAATTAGAAGATATTCTATTGCCGGTGCCGGGCACCATGCCGCCGCGTTATGTGCCGCTCAACGCGGTTGTCGATATTAAAAAGCAACCGGGCTTTGCCACCATCCGACGCACGGATGGGCGGGTCTCGGTGTCGGTCATTGCCGATTATGATGACGACGCTGGCAACCCCAATGAAGTGATTAAGGCGCTGGAAGAAACCGCCATTCCCGAGATTACCAGCAAATATAATTTGCAATATAGCCTCGGCGGGCGCAACGAGGAGCAGGCCGAAACCTCGCGCGGTTTGGTTGCCGGAGCGCTGATTGGCTTGGGGCTTATTTATGTGATTTTGGCGTTTGTCTTCGCCAGCTATTCGCGGCCGGTGATTATCATGTCGGTGATACCGTTTGGTCTGGTCGGCACCACATTGGGCCATTATGTGCAGGGCTTTGATTTGACGTTTTTGAGCCTTGTCGGTCTGCTCGGCTTGTCGGGTATTTTGGTCAATAACTCGATTATTCTAATCAGCCGGATTGAGGAGCACCGGGCCAGCGGCTTGGATTTACGAGACGCTGTGATTAACGGTATTTGCGATCGCTTCCGCGCCGTCTTCCTGACCTCGCTGACCACCGTGCTGGGTCTGGCGCCACTTTTATTTGAAACCAGCGTGCAGGCGCAATTCCTGTTGCCGATGGTGATTACCATTGCCTGGGGGCTGGCTTTTGCCAGTTTCATCGTGCTGCTTTTGGTGCCGTCCGTGCTTGGTATTCAAGAAGATATGCGTAGCTATTTTAGCCGCCTGCGCAAACCAGCCGACCTGCCAAGCGCTGAACCTGCCGAATAAATTAACGCCGCCAGAAGCTCGGTGAGAACATCACCAAGACGGTGAGAAATTCTAGCCGTCCCAATAGCATGCCGAAACACAACACCCATTTGGCGCCATCCGGCAGGCTGGCATATGTGCCTGACGGCCCGACAATCG
>JAHEIG010000120.1 GCA_024639515.1 Rhodobiaceae bacterium
TGCCCCGTGCATCATCTTTATTGACGAGATTGACGCGGTCGGTCGCCATCGTGGTGCCGGTCTCGGCGGCGGCAATGATGAGCGCGAGCAAACGCTGAACCAATTGCTGGTTGAGATGGACGGTTTTGAAGCCAATGAGAGTATTATTCTGATTGCCGCCACCAACCGCCCTGACGTGCTTGACCCTGCTTTATTGCGCCCGGGTCGTTTCGACCGTCAGGTGGTGGTGCCAAACCCTGATATTATTGGCCGCGAGAAAATCCTCAAAGTGCATATGAAGAAAACCCCGCTGGCCAATAATGTTGACCCGCATGTGATTGCCCGTGGCACGCCCGGCTTCTCAGGTGCTGACTTGGCCAATCTGGTCAATGAAGCGGCTTTGCTAGCGGCGCGTCGGGCCAAACGCCTTGTGTCAATGCGAGAGTTTGAAGACGCCAAGGATAAAGTCATGATGGGGGCCGAGCGCCGTTCCATGGTGATGACCGAGGAAGAGAAAAAACTCACCGCCTATCACGAAGGTGGGCATGCGCTGGTGGCGTTAAATATGGAAGCCTCTGACCCTGTGCATAAAGCGACGATTATTCCGCGTGGCCGTGCCTTGGGCATGGTGATGCGCTTGCCAGAACGCGACCAACTCTCGGTCACGCGCGGCAAAATGAAAGCTGATTTGGCGGTTGCCATGGGTGGCCGGATTGCCGAGGAAATTATTTTCGGACATGAAAAAGTCACCTCAGGTGCGTCGTCCGACATTCAAATGGCGACCAATATGGCTAAGGCCATGGTGACGCAATATGGCATGAGCGACGAAATGGGGCCGCTGGCCTATGGCGAGAACGAACAAGAAGTGTTCTTGGGCCACTCGGTCGCGCGTCAGCAGAATATGTCGGAAGAAACCCAACGCAAGATTGACCTCGAAGTGCGCAACCTCGTCGAAGAGGGTTATGAAATGGCGCGCAAAATCTGTCTCGAGAAAATCGACGATTTGCACACCATTGCCAAAGGTCTGTTGGAGTTCGAAACCCTGTCGGGTGATGAGATTATCGGTCTACTGAAAGGCGAGCCGCCGCACCGCCCTGATGGCGATAATAAGAGCGATTCATCTGGCTCGAGTTCTCCCTTCCCGAAAACCGGCGGCGCCGGTGTCGGCGGAGCAGAGCCGCAGGGCACCTAATCTGCGATGGCGGCGTCGACGCCAGAGATTTTCGGTATTGTTAATATCACCGAGGATAGCTTTTCCGATGGCGGAAAATATCTCGACCCCACGCGCGCGCTGACCCATGCGCGCGGTTTGCTTGAGGCTGGCGCGGATATTCTCGATATCGGCCCGGCCTCCAGTCACCCCGATGCGGGCACGGTGACGCCAGCCCAAGAGATTGAGCGGCTGGCGGCGCTTTGGCCGGCCTTGAAACAACTCGGTGCTGCGCTGTCGGTCGATAGTTTTCAGCCGGAAACCCAGAGATGGGCTTTGCAAAACGACGCCGATTGGATCAACGATATTAACGGCTTCTGCGACGCCAGCTTATATGATGAGCTGGCCGATGCACCGGCCCGTTTGGTGCTGATGCATGCCATTCAAAGCAAAGGCATTGCGACGCGCGCGCCAGCCCCAGAGGGCGATATTTGGACGCATATTTTGCGGTTTTTTGAGGCCCGGCTGGAAGCCCTGAGCAAAGCCGGTATTGCCCGCGACCGCCTGGTGCTTGACCCGGGCATGGGGTTTTTTCTCGGCAATGACCCGCAAACCTCGCTCAATGTGCTGGCCGATCTCGACCGCTTAAAAGCGGCGTTTGATCTGCCGGTGATGATTTGTGTCTCGCGCAAAAGTTTCCTACGCGCTCTTAGCGGCTGTTCTATCGACGAGGCTGGCCCTGTATCGCTGGCCGCCGAATTGCACGCCGCCCAACAAGGCGTCGACTATATCCGCACGCATGACGCCAAGCAGTTATCGCAAGCGCTTGGCTTGTATCGCAGGCTCGACGACAAACCTGCCTAATACGTCTACTTCGCGCCATTGGCCAAGTAATATATTGCAATAGCTTGTTATTTGCCTGAAACCCCCGACTGGCTTCATATTGATTCTGTAACCAAGAGGTTTTCGATGAATCGCAAATATTTCGGCACTGATGGCATTCGTGGCACCGTAAATGGCGAGAAAATGACGGCTGAAATGGCCTTGCGCCTCGGCATGGCGGCTGGTCAGTATTTCCGTCGCGGCGACCACCGCCACCGTGTGGTGATTGGCAAAGATACCCGTCTTTCCGGCTATATGATTGAGCCAGCGCTGGTCGCGGGTTTCACCTCTATGGGCATGGATGTGTTCTTATTCGGGCCAATTCCAACCCCGGGCGTGGCTTTTCTGACGCGCTCGCTGCGGGCCGATATTGGGGTGATGATTTCCGCCTCGCATAATGAATTTCAGGATAATGGCATTAAGCTATTCGGCCCTGATGGGTATAAATTATCTGACAATATCGAATATGAAATCGAACAATTAATGGATAGCTCGGCGCATGACGCTTTGGTGCCTGCGGCGCAGCTGGGGCGCGCCAAGCGGATTGATGATAGTCAGGCGCGCTATATCGAATTTGCCAAGCGCACCTTCCCGCGTGAGATGAGCCTTGAGGGGATTAAGCTGGTCGTCGATTGCGCCAATGGCGCGGCCTATAAAGTCGCCCCGACAGCGCTTTGGGAATTGGGCGCCGATGTGGTGAGCATTGGCGTGTCGCCTGATGGCATGAACATTAATAAGGATTGCGGCTCAACCAATGCGACGCTTTTGTCGGAGCGGGTGCGAGCCGAAAAAGCCGATATTGGCATTGCACTGGATGGCGATGCGGACCGGCTGATTGTCTGCGACGAAAACGGCAAAATAATTGATGGCGATCAGATTATGGGTCTGGTGGCCGATGACTGGCAACGCCGCGAGATGCTCAGCGCGCCGGGTATTGTGGCGACGATTATGTCTAATCTCGGGCTTGAGCGGCACTTGCAAGACCAAGGCTTGTCGCTGGCCCGCACTCAGGTCGGTGACCGCTATGTCGTCGAATATATGCGCCGCCACGGGTTTAATCTCGGCGGCGAGCAATCTGGCCATATGGTGTTGTCGGATTTCTCAACCACCGGCGACGGGCTGATTGCCGGTTTGCAGGTGCTGGCGGCGATGAAATATTCCGGGCGCTCGGCCTCTGACTTGGCGCGGGTTTTTGAGCCTGTGCCGCAAATTCTCGAGAATGTGCGCTTCTCCTATGGTGCGCCATTGGAAGATGAGGCGGTGAAGAAAGCCATTGCCGATGCTGAGATTAAACTCGGCAATCAGGGGCGTCTGGTTATTCGCAAATCCGGCACTGAGCCGCTTATCCGCGTGATGGGCGAGGGCGATGATGCCGCTTTGGTGCAGCATGTGGTGGCTGAGATTGTCGGCTCCATCCAATCTGTCGCAGCTTAACCCATCAGCGAGCGTTAATTTATGACACAGCAAAGCGATGCCATGACGGTCAAAGGGCGGGTGCTGGTGATTGCCGGTTCCGATAGTGGCGGCGGGGCCGGTATTCAGGCCGATATTAAATCCATCATGGCGCAGGGCGCTTATGCCAGCACAGCGATTAGCGCGCTGACGGCGCAAAACACCAAAGGCGTTGACGATATTCTCGATGTGCCAGCGGCCTTTGTGGCCCGCCAGATTGATACGGTAATGGCCGATATTGGCGCTGATATTATCAAAACTGGTATGCTCAACCGCCGCGAGGTAATCGAGGTTGTGTCGCAACGGGCCACCGCCGATGACAGCCCACCCTTGCTGGTCGATCCGGTGATGGTAGCGACCTCAGGTGATCGCCTGTTGCAAGACGATGCGGCGGATGTGTTGGGCGAACTTTTGGTCAATAAAGCGTTTCTCGTCACCCCCAATCTGCCGGAAGCCAGCCTGATGACGCGCCGCGATGTCGAGAGCCTTGACGATATGAAACACGCCGCCGATGCGCTGATGAATAAGGGCGCCCATGCGGCGCTGATTAAAGGCGGTCATGGCGGCGAGCGGGTGGTCTATGATTTGCTGGCGCTGCAAACTGGCTTTGAGATTTTTGAACATGAACGCCTTGAGACCCGCAACACGCACGGCACTGGCTGCACGCTGGCCTCGGCCCTTGCTGGGCAATTGGCTCAACAATGCGCCGCCGATAAAGACGCCGTGCAAGCCCTTG
>JAHEIG010000010.1 GCA_024639515.1 Rhodobiaceae bacterium
GGCGGGGTCATGTCGGCGCTCGCGTCACGGGCAATATCCAGCGCTTCAGACGCGGGCATGTCGCTGCGTTGCCCCTGCCCCATATCGACAATCCGGCTAATCCAGCTGGCCACGGCGGGGAATTTATCAATCTCAGCCGCCAATGATGGCGCGTTGCGGGCGAAATTCAGCACATGAAAAATGCTCGCATCGGCCAGGGTAAAGCGTTCGCCGAGCATAAACGGCGCCCCGGCCAATTGCCGGTTGATCATCTGCACATCGAGCGCGAATTGGCTTTTCACATGCGCCACCGGCAAGGCGGCGGCCAACGATTCGGGGCGCTGCATGGCGGCGCGGTCGGCGAGAAACTCTTTTGGCACCAAAGCGGCAATTTCAAAAATAGACGGCCCGGCCGCGTTCAAAAACAGCCGATGGTCGGCCCAGTCGGCGATAATATCCGCCGCCCCGGCCAAAGCGGGCGGGGTCAGCGGCGTGTCGGTGTAGCGGCGCTCAATCTCGCGGATAATCAGCTTGGTGTCGCAATAAATGTCGGCGCCGATTTGCAACACCGGAATTTTGCGATAGCCGCCGGTCAGCGGCGTCAAATCCGGCTTCGGCGCCACCACCGGCTGCTCGACCGCGTGCCATGGCAAATCTTTCAGCGCAAACACGCTAATCACCTTTTTCGAAAAAGGTGACATTTCATAATGGTGCAAAATCAAATCCGTCATCCGGCCAAACCTCATCTGAGTAAAACATCGCAGGCAATCCCCACCCCCTCACCCAAAAGGATTCGAACAGCTTTTTCAATGGGGTGTTGGTGCCCCCAACAACGCCGCTGGCGTGGTTTGCTATTTTTTAGGACTATGGTACTAGTGGAAACTGAGGCGGGGCTTTGATGGGGGCTTGCGGGGGGTGTGATGGCTTTGAGCACGAAACAGAAAATTGTCGACGCGGCGGGGCAGATATTGGTGTCTGAGGGCTATCGGTCTTTGTCGATGCGACGTGTGGCGGCGGCGTGTGGCATCAGTGTCGGCAATCTCACTTATCATTTTCCGACCGCCGATCGCCTGCTGGTGGCGGTGATCCAGAACATGCTGGATGGCTATGGCGAGCAGCTCAAACGCTATGAGACGCTGGGCGCTCCTGAGGGGCAGGATATTCTCGATCAGGTGATTGAGTTTATCATCCGCGATGCGGTGACCAGCGCCACCAGCAGCTTGATGATTGAGCTATGGGCGATGGCCAAGCACGATCCGAGCAAAGCCAAATATGTCAATATGGCCTATGAAATGGGCAGTCAGGTGATCAAAACACTAATCTTGCAAGTGTCGCCCGCGACATCAGAGGCGGTGGCGCAAAAGGCCGCTGTCACCATGCTGGTGTTCTCGGAGGGCAGCACGGCGTTGTTCTCGCGCCAGCATAATTTGGGCTATGAGGCCGAGGATATGATTGGCTTGGCCAGCCAGACCATCCGCGCAATGCTGGCCCCGCCATCGGTGAAAACCGGCAAACGGGTAAACAATAGCCAGTGATTTAGCGACTTTGCGGTTGCATCGCCACAAATCTAGTACTAGTGTACTAAAATTATCGGGAGAGGAAATATCATGCCTAGAAAATCAGCACTTGCCGCCCTTGTTATACTCGCCTTGGCGGCGTTTTGGTTCAGCCAGCGCAACGACCAGACGGTTGTCGAGGCCGGACCGCTATCGCCTTGGGACTCGTTGACATCTAGCGAGATTGCCGCCGCTGCCGAAGCGGTGCGGGCGCGCCATGGCCAAGAGGTGCGGTTTAACCGCATCAGCCTGCGGCAACCAGAAAAAGCTGTGGCGCTTAGCTGGCAAGCTGACCAACAGGCTGTGCGCGGGGCCGAGATTGTGTTTCGCACGGACGGTGCCTTCAAAATCGCCAATTATGATTTCTCCACCGCAGAGCTCGAGGCCAGCCGCCCACTGAAAGATGGCCAGCCCATGCTTTCCTCAGATGGCGAATTGCTGCCGACCGTGATGCAATTAAATGAATCGGAAACCATTCTTACGGCGCTGGCCAAACGCGGGGTCGAAGCGGGCGATGGCCTGTGCTTGCCGCGCACCACGGGGCGCTTCTTCTCTGACCTTGTCGACGCCGCCAATGACCGTATGGTGCGGCTTGATTGCTTTAACATTAAGGGCCAAGGCCGCCTCGGCATCCTGCCCAGCACCAACGCCTTTGCCCGCCCGATTGAGGGGCTGAGCGTTTTATACGATATTGGCAAACAACAAATCATTGAGGTGACCGATAGTTATGAAGGCAAGGATTTCCCGCCGCATGACATCGTCGCCGAAGAATTTCATGACGGCGCAATGGAAACCCGCCCGACCCTGAAGCCGGTGATAACGACGCGCCCAGAGGGGCAAAACTTCACCATTCGCGGCGGGCATATTGATTGGCAGAATTGGTCATTCTATCTGCGCTTTGACCCGCGCCAAGGCACGATTCTCAACCGTGTCGGCCACCAGAGCGCCGCCGGTTTCCGTTCCGTTGCCTATGAAATTGCCATGTCGGAAATGTTCGTGCCGTATCACGACCCCGACACGCATTGGTTCTACCGCGCCTATTTTGATATGGGCGAATACGGGCTTGGCGCCTTGTCGACCGAATTAAAGGGCAGCGATTGCCCAAGCCATGCACGTTATCAAAACGTCACCTTGCATGATTATCTCGGCGAGCCGATGCAGGCGGAAAATCGCGTTTGTATTTTTGAGCATGACCCGGGCCACCCGATGTGGCGCCACCATGAGCCGCTTTATGATGGCGTGCCGGGCATGGATAACCACCAATCGCGCTCAGCCACTGAGCTGGTCGTGCGCATGGTCGCCACGATTGGCAATTATGATTATTTCCAAGATTATGTTTTCCAACAAGATGGCCGTTTGCGCATCCGCTTGGTATCGACTGGTATTGATGCCACCAAAGGCGTGTTCTCGCGCTCGCTTGTCGATGCGACAGCCGCCGCCGAGACAGCCACTGGCTCGCTTATCGCGCCGTATCGGCTGGGGGTTAATCACGACCACTTTTTCAATTACCGCATAGATATGGATATTGATGGCACCGCTAATAATTTCGACCGCCTGAAATTGCAAGCCATCGCGCAGCCCGAAGGCGCCCCGCGACAAGGCATTTGGGGCGTCGTGCCGCAAGCGGTAACAACTGAGGCGCAAGCCCAAACCCGCATGAATGCCAGCAAACCGGCGGTGCTGCTGTTTTCTAGTGGCGAAGCGAAAAACCAAATGGGCTATCCGACCGGCTATCAAATTATGATGCCGAATGTGAAGCCGCTAGTGTCTCTGGAAGACCCTATTTACCAACGCGCGGCTTTTGTGCGCAATAATCTGTGGGTCACACGCTTCAAGCGCGATGAAATCTTCACCTCAGGCTTGGGGGTCAATCAATCGGCCCCGAAAATCGGCTTGCCGGACTATATTGCTGACAACCAAAACATTCGCAATAAAGACATTGTCGCTTGGGCCACTATGGGCTTCCACCATGTGCCGATGGCTGAGGATTGGCCGGTGATGCCTGCCAAGGTTGATCAGATTATCCTCAAGCCGCGCAATTATTTCGATCGCAACCCGTCTATCGATCTGGCTAATTAAGCCATTTCGCCGGTTGGGCCAAGTGAGTTCGCCTTGCTTGGCCCCGCGCGATCGATATACTTGATGCTTTAGACGGCCCGCCACTTGGCCCCGCATAGCCACCCTAAGGCATGAACTTAATGACGACAATTTCCGAGCCAGAGCTGCTGGCCACCTTAAAGACGACCTTTGGGTTTGACCATTTCCGTGCCGGTCAGTTGGAAATTGTGGAGACATTGCTCGACGGCCATGATGCGCTGGTGGTGATGCCAACCGGCGCTGGTAAGTCATTGAGCTACCAATTGCCAGCCATCCTATCGGCCAATAAGACGGTGATCGTATCGCCCTTGGTCGCCTTAATGGATGATCAGGTCGCGGCTTTGCGTCAAAACGGTATTGAGGCGAGCAAAATCCATTCGCATCAAAGCTACGAAGAAAACGCCGATAATTGGCTGCAATTTGCCAATCATGGGGCCAAGCTGATGTATATGAGCCCCGAACGGCTGATGCAGCCGCGCATGCTCGAGGCCTTGAAACATCAATCTGTCGGCATGTTTGTGGTGGATGAGGCGCATTGTATTTCAAAATGGGGCGCCGCCTTCCGGCCCGAATATGAAGCCTTATCGCAGTTGAAAACGCTTTTCCCGCAGGCCCAAATGGCCGCTTTCACGGCCACCGCCGATGACGCCACGCGCCGCGATATCGCTGCCAAACTGTCAGACCAAAACTGCAAGGTTTTTCTGCGTGGCTTTGACCGGCCAAACCTATCGCTCGCCGTGTTGCCGAAAGAAAAGCTGAAAGACAATCTGCTGGCCCTGCTCGACACCAAACGCGGGCAAAGCGGCATTGTCTATTGCCTGTCGCGCAAAGACGTTGACGACATTGCCGCAACCCTCAACGGCGCCGGCTTTCAAGCCTTGGCCTATCACGCTGGCAAAGACAGCGATTATCGCCGCACCGCGCAAAACCGCTTCATGACAGAAGATGGGCTGATTATGGTGGCCACCATCGCCTTCGGCATGGGGATTGATAAGCAGGATATTCGTTTCGTCATCCATGCCAGCCTGCCCAGCAGCATGGAAGCGTTTTACCAAGAGATTGGCCGCGCCGGACGCGATGGCCAACCGGCGGAAACGATTTTGTTCTACGGCACACAAGATTTCATTAAACGGCAGAACATGATTTTTGATGGCGAAGGCGATCAGGATTTCAAATTGCGCGAGTTCAAACGCTTAGAGGCGCTGATTGGCTATTGCGAGGCGACGACGTGCCGACGCATGTCGATTTTGACCTATTTCGATGAAGCCTCCGCACCGTGCGGCAATTGCGATAACTGCCTCGACCCGCCAACCGTCGAAGATTACAGCGTTCAGGCGCAGCAAATTCTGCAAGCGGTGCATCAAACCGGACAGTTTTTCGGGCAAGCGCATATTCTCGACGTGTTAAACGGCGCTCAAACCGCCAAGATACGCCAGCGCAATCATCACGACTTAGCCTGTTTCGGGGCGCTGGCAGACAGCCCGCGCGCCGAGGTCAAAGCGCTGCTTCGCCAGCTCATCGCCACCGGTGCGCTGCGGGTCAATTTGGAACGATATGGGGCGCTTGAAATAACCCAAAGCGGGGCGCAAATCGGCCAAGGTGAAGCCGCCTTTATGGCGAAAAAACCCCGCGCCGCCAAAACCACCGCGCCACGCAAGGCAGCCAAAACACGGCAGCCCGTCGACAGAGCCGATGAAGCGCTTTTCCAAGATCTGAAAGCCCTGCGCTTGGCCCTCGCGCAAGAAAAAAACATCCCCGCCTATGCGGTGTTTCACGACGCCGCGCTGAGAGACTTCGCGGCGCTAAAACCCCAAACCCGCGAGCAATTTAAGCAAGTAAACGGCGTCGGCCCGAAAAAATTAGACCTCTATTTCGAAACCTTCGCCGCCGCCATCAAGCAACATATCGGCTAAAGGCACCGGCGCCTCTGGTGCTGAGCAGTTACGGCGCCTTGCGCAAGCGAGCTATCGTTTTTTTTCGAAGGATTGGTAGCGGACGCTAAAAGCCCTTATTGAACACCGCGAAATTAGGGCGCCTTGAGCAAGCGGGCTATCGTTTTTTAAGAGGGTTTTGGTAGCGGAGGAGGGACTCGAACCCCCGACACGCGGATTATGATTCCGCTGCTCTAACCAGCTGAGCTACTCCGCCCAAAACGATGCTTTGTGACAAGCTGGGCATGATATAGAACAAAATTATGGCGCTGGCAATCGCTCATCTTCGGTGTTTTTTGCGCCTATGGTCGGCGCAGTTTGGCGGCCCGTCGGCGCGCCGCTGATGAGCCGATATTTAGCGCTTTGCGGTATTTGGCGATGGTCCGGCGGGCAATCACAATGCCGTCTTCGGCAAATATCTGCACCAGGGCGTCATCCGATAAAGTCGCTTCGGGCGGCTCGGCCCCAATCAGGCGGGCCAGACGCGCTTTGATGCTGGCGGCGGAGGCGGTTTTTTCGTTGCCGCCCGGCGTCTCGCGCGACAGACCGACGGAAAACAAGTCTTTCAGCGATAACAGGCCGCTCGGCGTTTGCACCAGTTTGGATGAGACGACGCGGCTAACCGTGCTTTCATGCACTTCCAGCCCGTCGGCGATATCGCGCAGCACCATCGGCTCCAGCGCTTCCATACCCTGGGTGAAAAACCCTTGCTGGCGCTCAACCACGGCGCGGGCCACCCGTAACATGGTGGCGGCGCGTTGTTGTGTGGCTTTTCGCAACCAGCGGGCCGATTGCACATTGCTTTTCAAAAAGGCTTTTTCTTTGTCGGTCATTTTGCGCTCGGCCATTTCTTCCCAATCGCGCTCCAGCACCAAGACTTTCGGCAGCGTGTCTTCATTGAGATAAGCCCGCCAGCCGCTGGCCTCGGGGCGCACCAGAATATCCGGCGCGCGGATGATTTGGTCACTGTCGTCAAACGCTGCGGCAGGGCGCGGGTTCAAGGCCTGCACCACAGCCAGCATATCGCGCAAGCTGTCGACAGATACCGCACATAGGCGGGCCAGTTCTTCCAGCTCACCACGGGCCAACACATTGAGGTGGCCGACTAGGGTTTCATAGGCGGGGTTCCATAGGCCGTCATTTTTCAGTTGTAGGCTCAGGCAATCGGTCAAATCGCGGGCGAAAATACCGACCGGCTCAAGCTGTTGCAGAGCTTCAATAGCGCGGCCCAGACAGGGTGTGTCGCAGGCCATGGCGTCGCATAAATCGGCGTCGCTATCGCGCAAATAGCCATCATCGTCGAGCCAGCCAATCAAATCATTGGCGACCCGCAAATCCTCGCCTTGCAATGGTGTCAGGCGTAATTGCTGCATTAAATGTTCCGAGAGGCTGGTTTCTTGCGACGCCAGTTGCGCGATGTAATCACCGCCCTCGCCCTGCCCGTCGGCCGATAATTCGCTGGATGATATGGAATCGCGCAATGGCGCGTCGCCAGATGACTGACTGGCTGGCGGGTCTTTTTTGTTGGTTTGAGGGGCACCCCGCATGTCTTCGCCGTCAAATGCCAGAAACGGGTTTTTTTCCATTTCCACCGCCAACATGTCGTTTAATTCGACATTGGTGAGCTGCAAAAGCTGAATCGCCTGCTGCATTTGCGGGTTCATCATTAGCTTCTGGCTTTGGGTGATTTGCAGACGCGGCGACAGCACCATCAGGCTTTCCTCATATGACCTGTCGGCACCTTATGAAATTTGGCACGTTTTTTGCAAGCGAAATGTGGCTGACTTAGTCGAGGGCGGTCGAGGCAATCCAGCCGCCGCCCAGCACGCGCGGGCTGTCGGTTTCGTAAAACACACAAGCCTGGCCGGGTGAGACGCCTTCTTCGGCAGAGGCCAGCAAGATTTCCGCTGCGCCTTCGCCGGTCAGCTTGATGCGGGCCGGTGCCGGTTCGCTGGTCGAGCGAATGCGCACGCGCACATCCCGCTCTTGCGTATCGGCGTCAAGGCCGAGCCAATTCACTTCCGATAAGAAAATCTTTTGCCGCGCCAGTGCTTCTTTCGGGCCGACAATCACTTGCCGGGCATCGGCGTCGATCGACACCACATAAAGCGGGTCACCGGTGGCGACACCGAGGCCGCGACGCTGGCCGACTGTATAATGCAGCACGCCTTGGTGCTGGCCGAGCAATGTGCCGTCCATGTGCAGAATATCCCCCGGCAAGCTGCAATCGGGGCGCAGGCGTTTAATCACACCGGCATAGTCGCCATTGGGCACGAAGCAAATATCTTGGCTATCGGGTTTATTGGCGACCACCAGACCGAGCAATTCGGCATAATCGCGAATCTCGTCTTTGGTTAGGCCAGCCAGCGGAAAGCGTAGGAAATCGAGCTGTTCTTGGGTGGTGGAGAACAGAAAATAAGACTGGTCGCGGGCCAAATCGACAGGCCGGTGCATCTCCCAACCATGTGGGCCGCGTTGCGAGGCAATATAGTGGCCAGTGACCATGGCTTCGGCCCCGAGGTCTTGCGCCATGCTCAACAAATCGCGGAATTTCACCGTCTCATTGCAGCGAATACACGGGATTGGCGTATGGCCAGCCAGATAGCTATCAACGAATTCGTCCATTACCTGTTCACGAAACCGTGATTCATAATCCAACACATAATGCGGAATATCCAAACTGGCAGCGACGCTCCGCGCATCGTGGATATCTTGTCCGGCGCAACACGCCCCTTTGCGGCGGATGGCTTCGCCGTGATCATAAAGCTGCAAGGTCACACCGACGACATCATAACCGGCCCGCTTGACCAATGCGGCGGCCACTGAGCTGTCGACCCCGCCCGACATCGCCACCACCACGCGCTGGTTGGCGCGCGCTTGCTTGCTGCCGATATCCAAATCGATATCCGGCAGTCCGCTAATATCAGGGCTGGCCATTTGCTCAGACATGCAGTGTCTCCTTTAACAGGCAATATATGCATGCAGGTCGCGACTGCAAGTATTTGCGTAAAAATAGCTCAGCCCCTGCCCTCACGCTTCATCATAACAAGTTGATTTGCTCGTGAAACCCGTTTCGGGTCTGATGAACCAGTAGCAACCATTTTTAAGGAGTTTGTGATGCGTATTTTGTTAGTCGAAGACAATGCTGACCTGTCGCGTGATGTATGCCGCCTTTTGGAAGCCAATAGCTTTCATGTAGACGAGGCCGACCGAGGAGAAGACGCTTTACATCTAACCTTGGCGTATCATTATGAAGCTATCATTTTAGTCCTCTGTCTGCCGGATATGCGCGGCGATGAAATGCTCAAAAACCTTCGTATGAAAAATGATCAAACACCGGTGCTTATTCTATCCGGCGAGGATGCCGTTGAATCGCGGATTTCTTGCCTGACACGGGGCGCCGATAATTATTTGATTAAGCCGTTCAATGCCGATGAGCTGGTGGCCCGCATGCACGCCCTTGTGCGCCGCGCCAATGGCCACGCCAAAAACCGGATTGAATTTGGTGATTTGGTATTGGATCTGCAAGCCAAATTATTCACCATCGACAATCGACCGCTCGATTTGACCTGCAAAGAATATGAAATGCTGGAATTATTGTGCTTGCGGCAAGGCAGTGTGGTGTCGAAGGAAAACTTCCTCGACCACCTGTATGGCGGCATGGATGAGCCGGAAACAAAAATCATTGATGTGTTTATCTGCAAGCTGCGCAAGAAAATTGAGCAATCAGGAGCCGCCCAATCGGTCATCAAACCCGTTTGGGGACGCGGCTATCGCATTGATAAGCCGGAAGTCGTGCATTAATCGGGGTTTCGGCTTGATAGGGGTTTTGTGAATGGGCCGTGGCATGATATGCACGGGGTATGAAAACTGTACTCGATTTTAATCCCCACGAACCCGACTTTATGACAGCCCTTTGCCAGATGTCGCTCGACGCTGGCAAGCTGATCATGGCGTATTATCACAATGGTGTCGAAACCGAAAAAAAGTCAGATGAATCACCGGTCACGCAAGCTGACCGCGACGCTGAGACTTATCTTGAGGCGGCGCTGAATAAGCTGGCCCCGGGCATTCAGGTAATTGGCGAAGAAGCCTGCGCGGTCGCCGTGCCAGAACAATTGGATAATTGCTTCTTCCTGCTCGACCCGTTAGACGGCACCCGCGATTTCGTTGCCAAGCGCACCGATTTCACCGTCAATATTGGTCTGATTGTCGATGAACAACCGATAGCTGGGGTGATTTATGCGCCAGTTCACGAAAAGCTGTATTTCTCCGGCGATGACGCAGCCTATATGCTTGAGCTGGCGCCAGAGGCCGAGCTGGATATTTCTAAGGCCACGAAACTGAAAGTGCCGCCGATTGATGCGGCCGGTTTGCGGGTGATTGCCAGCCTCAAACATCGGGCACCGGAAACCGATGAATTGATTTCTCAATTACACATTAAAGAAAGCCTGTCGGCCTCGTCCTCGTATAAATTCTGCCTGCTGGCCGAAGGCAAAGCCGACCTCTACCCACGCCACGGACGCACCATGGAGTGGGATACAGCCGCCGGTCAGGCGATTTTGGAAGCGGCTGGCGGCATTGTCACCGACACTGACCATCAGCCGCTGACCTATGCCAAGCTATCGCGCGGGCTGGATAATCCATCTTTTATTGCAGCTACCGCCCATAACTGGCAAGATGCTGAGAAATGAACTAGCGGTTGAACGCGATCGCAGACCATGGAGTGCGGGTGTGACATTTACATTTTTGACATTCAGAAAAACAATCGGCCTGAGCCTCATGCTCATGGCGCTGGCTGTCGCCCCGATGAGCACGCAGGCGCAAGAAGATATTCCGCCACGCGTCGAAGATTTTTCTGAAAGTGCCTTAGTGGTCTCGGCCGCCAAATATCTTGGCGCGACAGCCGAGTCGATGGCTGAAATCATGAATAATGTGTTCTCGCGCTATGGCGAACCGACCGCCGTTGTGCGCGGCGAAGAAGTCAGCGCGGCGGTGATGTTCGGCCTGCGTTATGGTCGCGGCACGATTAAATTCCTTGATGGCAGCGAAGAAGCCCTATTCTGGCGCGGCCCATCAGCCGGTATTGATACGGGCGGCAATGCCTCGAAAATGTTCGCCTTGGTTTATGGCGTGCATCAAGGCGAAGACCTGCATATGCGGATTGGCGGGGCCGATGGCTCGGCGTTTTATATTGGCGGCGTATCGGCCAGCTATTTGCAGCGCAATGAAATTGTTGTGGTGCCGATGCGCGCCGGTGTCGGCTTGCGGGCCGGTGTCAGTGTCGGTTATTTGAAGTTCGCCCCAAGCAGCGGTTGGTTCCCCTTTTAAGACTTGAAGAAGCTGTCCAATTTGGCCGGTAACTCATCCATATAAGCACCTGAGAAAAAATGCCCGCCCGTATATTGGTGGACATCTGGCTCGGTATAAAACGCCAACGCCTTTTCGACATCAGCTGCGGCAATTTCAGGGTCATCTGTGGCATAGACAAATTGCGCGCGTATACCGCTGGCGCCGATTTTTTGATGGTCGGCCATGCGGTCGCTCAACGCATCGCCGGTGAGCAACTGACGCATCACCCGCTCTGTGCCGATTACCTGAAACTGGGTTTGAAAATGCTCGACCACTTGGCGCGCCTCCGGCGTATCAGTGCCGAAAGATTCGCCGCGCGCGATAATCGCCGGCACCGCATAAAGGCGGGTCAAAAACGCCCCGAGAATCGGCGTTTTGCTGAGCATTAATGCGAGGCTGACATTGGCCCCCGCTACCGCCGGCACTTGATAGGCAATGCTGGCCACGCGTTGGCCATGTTCGGCGCCAAAGCGTGCGGCCAAGGCCCCGCCCAGCGAGATGCCGAATAAATGCGCTTTGTCGATGCTCAAATCATCCATCAAATCGAGCAATTGGCGGCGCAATAAATCCAGCGTGAAGGGTTGCTTCGGGCGATCTGAAAAACCGCGACCATATTGGTCATACATCACCACCCGATAACCGGCCTCGACCAAGGGCGGCACATAGCCACGATAGGCCATTGAGCCAAGCGTTGCGCCGTGCAGGATAATCACCACCGGCCCGTCATCGGGGCCGTAAACTTGATAAGCGGTATCACCGGCCGACAGCTGCGCGAGCTGGTAACCGGAATCGGCGCGGAACGTCGCCGCCGTCATGGTTTCGCGGTCCGACAAGCGATACAATATCGCCAAGCTGAGCACCACCACGGCAGCCATAAAGCCGATAATTGCGATAGTCGACATAGTGCCCCCTCTCAAACCTGTTCGCCTTTTATGTCCATGCCCATTGCTTCAATGGCTATTGTTTCAATAAACGAATGCGACCCTTTTCCTCGCCTTTGCGCGGGTCGAGCAAGATCAGCAATGTGCCTTGCGCATCGCGCATTTGCAGGATGATACGATTAGTGCCGTTCTGCACCTCAATCAGCTCGCCTTGGGCCGGCACTTGAATTTCCACCTGGCCGAAACCCGGCTTGCTAGGTATGGCGTCGGGATTGTTCATCCGTTTGATGATGGTGCCGACGACCACCGCCGCACCGCCCAACAACACCAGACCAAGACCGATGACAACCACCAATAAACCGCGTACATAACGCGGAGAAGGCCCCGTATTGTCTGCCTCAGAAGACATTTCCCCGTCAGCCTCTAAATGTGTATCTTGTGTCATGACCGATGAAACCTCACAGAATAATATTGTCGCCCTGACTGTCGGGCCGGAAAGTAATGGCGAACGCCTAGATCGTTACCTCGCCGACATGATACGTGACATGAGCCGCGTGCGTCTGCAAGATTTGATTAAGAATAGCCATTGTCAGGTCGCCCGTCAGCAACAATTACAGGTGTTGAAAGACCCGTCTTGGCGGGTCAAAGAGGATGACCAGATCACCCTGCAATTGCCGCCGCCGGTTGATACACAAGTGCGTGGGCAAGATATTACGCTGAATGTTTTATACGAAGATGAGGCGCTCATCGTGCTCAACAAACCGGCTGGCATGGTGGTGCATCCGGCCCCCGGCAACCCTGACAACACGCTGGTCAATGCGCTGATCGCCCATTGCGGTGAGACGCTGTCGGGCATTGGCGGCGAAAAGCGCCCGGGCATTGTCCATCGCCTCGACAAAGACACTAGCGGCGTCATGGTGGCGGCGAAAACCGATAAGGCGCATCATGGCCTAAGCGAGCAATTCGCCGCGCATGGCCGCGACGGGCGCATGAAGCGGCTATATCAGGCGTTTGTCTGGGGCACGCTTTTGCCGCCGACCGGCAGTGTCGACGCGCCGATTTTCCGCGCCCCGCATAACCGCAAGAAAATGGCCGTGTCGAAAAGCGAAAAAGCCCGCCATGCAGTGACCCATTACCGCCATGTCGCGCGCTTTGTTGATGGGCAAGTGAGCCATGTGCAATGTCAGCTGGAAACCGGCCGGACCCACCAAATTCGCGTGCATATGGCGCATATCGGCCATCCTGTGCTGGGCGACGCACTATATGGCAGCGGCATGAAAAGCCGTGCCAAACACCTCACCGACGGCCAGCGCGATGCGCTGGAAACCCTGCAACGCCAAGCCTTACACGCCAGCGCGCTTGGCTTTGAGCACCCTGAAAGCGGCGACGACATGTATTTTGAAGCCGATTTACCGGCCGACATGCAGGCTTTGGCCGATCAATTATCGTCCAGTGAAGGGCTTTAAATCGCCATAATCAGTGCTTATATCTAAGCCAGGAGCAATTCATGGCTGATAAACCGATTAAAAAAACCACTACCGCCCTCGCCCCTGCCCCCTCACCAGAGGGCAGCCTGTCGCGCTATTTATCGGATATTCGCAAATTTCCGATGCTGGAAGCGCAAGAGGAATACGAGCTGGCCAAAGATTACGCCGATAGTGGCAGCCTGAAAGCAGCCCATAAGCTGGTGACCAGCCATTTGCGTTTGGTCGCCAAAATCGCCATGGGCTATCGCGGCTATGGCCTGCCGATTGGTGAAGTGATTTCCGAAGGCAATGTTGGGCTGATGCAGGCGGTCAAGAAATTCGACGCCGAGCGCGGTTTTCGCCTCGCCACCTACGCCATGTGGTGGATCCGCGCCTCGATACAAGAATATATTCTGCGGAGCTGGTCGCTGGTGAAAATCGGCACAACCGCCGCGCAAAAGAAACTGTTTTTCAATCTGCGCCGCCTGAAAGGCGAGATTAACGCCATTGATGGCGGCGAATTGCACCCTGAACAAGTCAGCGAAATCGCCGACCGCCTCGGCGTGCAAGAAAACGAAGTGGTGATGATGGATGGCCGCATGTCGACCGGCGACCAATCGCTCAACGCGCCGATGCGCGCCGATGGGGCCGATGGCGGTGAATGGCAGGATTGGTTGCAGGATGAAAGCGACAGCCAAGAAGTCGTGCTCATCGAAAATGACGAGATGCAAGCGCGGCAAAAAGTGTTGCTGAGCGCTATGCAAACCCTGAACGAGCGTGAAGCCGCGATTATTCAAGCGCGCCGCCTCGATGAAGAACCCGAAACGCTGGAAACCCTGAGCCAGAAATTCGGCGTCAGCCGCGAGCGCATCCGGCAAATCGAAGCGCGGGCGTTTGAAAAACTGCGCGAAGCGATTATCGCCCAAGCCGCCGAAGCCGGTTTGGAAAATCAAGAAGATGACGGCGTGATAATCGACGCCACCCCGACACACAAGAGTTGACCTTTGCTTGAGCGGTTTTTAGGCTAAACCCTCAACAAGGGGGCAAGCATGTCAGATACCGTATTTTGGTTTGTTATCATTTATCTGTGCGCCCTGCCGTTTATCGGTATTCTCGGGCGCTTGCGCAGCCAAGAGGCGTCGCTGAAAGATTACTATCTGGCCGGCGGCATGCTGTCGACCTTACCGCTTTTCCTGACCCTATATGCGACGCAATATAGCGGCAATACGCTGTTCGGTTTTGCCGGCAATGCCTATCGCGCCGGACCGGTGACCTTGTTCACCGCGCTGGGCATGATGAGCGTGATTTTCTTCTATTTAATGTTCGGCAAAGAGCTCAACGCCAAAGCCAAAAGCCTGCATTTCATCACACCGGCGGATTATCTCGAACACCGCTTTGGCGCCGGGGCTTTGGTCAAGCTGGTCAATCTGGTGCTGATTTTTGCTCTGGCCTCTTATGTGCTGACCAATTTCAAAGCCGTTGGCCTGCTCGCCGAGCAAGTCAGTAATGGCCGGATTTCCGCCGCTTATGGCATTTTTGGGCTGGCCTTGATTATGGCTTTTTATGAAAGCATGGGCGGCATGCGCTCGGTTGTGTGGACCGACATGCTGCAAGGCACGCTGCTGCTGGCTGGCTGTTTGGGGCTGGTGATTTGCGTCACCGCGCAATTTGGCGGGCTGGTGCCGATGGTCAATCAGATTGTCGCCAACCCATCGCCCGACTGGGCGCCGATGGACGCCAAACAATGGCGCAGCGGCCTGTCGCTGGTGGTGTTATTCGGCACAGCGATTGCGGTTTACCCGCACGCCATTCAGCGCCTCTATGCGGCGCGGCAATGGTCGACCTTGCGCAACTCGTTCTGGCTGATGGGCGTGATGCCGTTTATCACCACGGTGCCGGTGGTGCTGTCGGCACTGGCGGCGACGCTTTTACTGCCCGGCATGAGCGGGCGCGAAGCCGATCAAGTGATGCCGCGCCTGGTCGCTTTTTTGATGACCGAAACCCCTGTCCTTGAGCTGTTCTTTGCGCTGTTTATGGCGGCCGCCATGGCGGCGATTATGTCGACGCTAGACAGCGCCATGCTGTCGCTTGGCTCAATCTTTACCCATGATTTCCTGCGCCACGCCCGACCCGACGCCAGCGAAGCCTCACTGACCCGCTCGGGGCGCATCATGTCTTGGGCGTTGATGCTAGCCATGGCCGGGCTGGCGCTCAGCCTGCCGCAAGATATTTGGAGCCTGATCGTGATCAAACTCGACTTGCTGTCGCAGGCATTTCCCGCTTTTGCGCTCGGGGCTTTGATTCCGGCGCTATCGGCGCGCTCGGTGCTGATTGGCTTGGTCGGCGGTTGCGCCACGGCGATTGGTCTGCGCTATGGCGTCATCCCAATGCAAACCGGCGGCTTGCATTTCGGCGTAATCGGCCTGATGGTCAATTTATCGCTGATTGGCCTATCGCATATTGGCGAGAAGCGGCGTCGCACCGCAGCTGATGCAGCTTAGTCCTCAAACGGGTCTTTCACCAAAATCGTGTCGTCGCGCTCTGGGCTGGTTGACAACATGGTCACCGGGGCGCCGATAAGCTCCTCAATATAGCGCACATAACGCACCGCATTGGCTGGCAAATCGGCCCATGAACGGGCGCCATAGCTAGTGTCGCTCCAGCCTTCCAAAGTCTCGTAAACTGGCTCAATGCGCGCTTGTTCGGCGGCATTGACCGGCAAATAATCAATCTCTTTGCCGTCCAGCTTATAGCCGACACAGATTTTGATTTCGTCAAACCCATCGAGCACGTCGAGCTTGGTCAGGGCAATGCCGTTAATGCCCGCCGTGCGCACCACTTGGCGCACCAGCACGGCATCGAACCAACCACAGCGGCGTTTGCGGCCTGTGACGGTGCCAAACTCATGGCCGCGCTCACCGAGACGCTGACCATCTTCATTGTCCTGCTCGGTTGGGAACGGGCCTTCGCCGACGCGTGTGGTGTAGGCTTTGGTAATGCCCAGCACATGGTTCAGGGCTGATGGGCCAATGCCGGTGCCAATCGCCGCTTGACCGGCAATAGTGTTGGATGACGTAACATAAGGGTAAGTGCCGTGGTCAACATCGAGCAATGTGCCCTGCGCGCCTTCAAACAAAATGCGCTGGCCACCGCGCCGCGCTTCGTCGAGCAAGCGCCACACCGGTGCCGCATAAGGCGTGATGTGGGCGGCAACCTCGGCCAATTTGTCGTATAGCGGCTGGGCTTCAAATTCTTGTAGCGACAGGCCGCGACGAATGGCGTTGTGGTGAGTCAGCAAATGGTCGATTTTGTCCATCAGCGTGTCGAGGTCGGCTAAATCAGCAATCCGCAAGGCGCGACGACCGACTTTATCTTCATAGGCTGGGCCGATACCACGTTTGGTGGTGCCGATTTTCACCCCTGAATTATTCCCCTCGCGCGCCACATCCAATTCCTGATGCAACGGCAGAATAAGCGTCGCATTTTCAGCGATTTTCAGATTATCCGGCGAGATGCTGACATCTTGACCGCGCAAAGTGTCAATCTCACTGAGCAAGGCCCATGGGTCAACCACCACGCCATTGCCAATGACCGACAATTTGCCTTCGCGCACAATGCCTGATGGCAGCAGCGACAATTTATAGACATCGCCATTGATGACCAATGTGTGTCCGGCATTATGGCCGCCTTGGAAACGCGCCACCACATCGGCACGCACCGACAACCAGTCTACGATCTTGCCTTTACCTTCGTCGCCCCATTGAGAGCCGACCACTACCACATTGGCCATTTTCTTCTCCGACTATAAGCGCCTAAAACTGCAACTGTTTAACTAGTGTTACCTGCTCGAGATTGGCGATTTCCTGTAAAACTTCAGGGGTCGCTTCATTGTCGATATTGACCAATGAAACGGCGTCCCCACCTGGCTTCTCACGACCCAGCTGGAAGGACGCAATATTAATACCATGAGCACCCAACACGCTACCCAAGGCACCAATAAAGCCCGGCGCATCTGTGTTGGTTGTGTACAGCACGCGCGGTGCCAGTTCAGCCGTAATATTAATCCCTTTGACCTGAATAATCCGTGGTTTGCCGTCTGAGAACACAGTGCCGGCGACTGAGCGTTGCTGGCGTTCGGTTTTCAGGCTGAGACGGATATAGCTGTCAAAGGCGCCTTTGCTTTCGCGTTTGATTTCCGAGACAGAAATGCCCCGCTCAATCGCCAAAGCCGGTGCCGACACCATATTCACATCGCTCAGCAGAGGCCGCAGCAGACCGGCGATAATGGTTGAGGTCAACGGCGCGACATTTAGCTCGCTAACTTCACCGACAAACTCAATCTCAACGCCTTCAATGGCGCTTTCGGTCAACTGACCAGCAAACAAACCAAGCTGCTCGGCCAAGGCCACATAAGGGCGCAGACGCGGAGCGTCTTCGGCAGAGATAGACGGCACGTTAATCGCGTTATTGACCGCGCCCGTCATCAGATAATCGGCCATTTGCTCAGCCACTTGCAGGGCAACATTTTCTTGCGCTTCCGATGTCGAGGCGCCCAAATGCGGGGTGCAGACAACATTTTCCATGCCGAAAAGCGGATTTTCTTTGGCTGGTTCTTCGGCGAACACGTCAAGCGCAGCGCCAGCCACATGGCCACTTTCCAGCGCTTCTTTCAAAGCCGCTTCATCAATCAAGCCACCACGGGCGCAGTTAATGATATTGACACCCGGCTTGCATTTGGCAATCGCCGAGGCGTCGAGAATATTGCGGGTTTTGTCGGTCAATGGCGTGTGCAGGGTGACGAAATCAGCCCGCTTCAGCAAATCGTCCAAGTCGACTTTTTCAACACCCAATTCCACCGCATGTTCTTGCGTCAGGAACGGGTCAAACGCCACCACTTTCATTTTCAGACCAATGCCGCGCGTCGCCGCAATTGAGCCGATATTACCGCAGCCGATAACGCCGAGCGTTTTGCCGGTCAACTCAACGCCCATAAAGCGTGATTTTTCCCATTTGCCGTCATGCGTCGAGGCATTGGCTTCGGGAATTTGGCGGGCCAGTGCGAACATCATGGCAATCGCATGTTCGGCGGTGGTGATGGAGTTACCAAATGGTGTGTTCATTACCACGACACCGCGCGATGTGGCGGTTGGCAGGTCGATATTATCAACCCCGATACCAGCTCGGCCGATCACTTTCAGATTGGTCGCCGCTTCCAGAACCGGCGGTGTGGCTTTGGTTGATGAGCGCACGGCCAGACCATCATATTGGTCGATGATTTTGATCAACTCGTCACGGTCGAGACCGGTAATCACGTCAACATCGACGCCACGATCTTTGAAAATTTCCGCTGCACGCGGGCTCATTTTGTCTGCAATAAGTACTTTAGGCATAATTACACATCCTGTTTTGCGGTTGCAAAGGCCCAGTCGAGCCATGGCGTAAGAGCGGCCAAATCGCTGGCCTCAACGGTGGCACCGGCCCAGATACGCAGGCCAGCCGGGGCGTCACGATAGGCGCCAATGTCATAAGCAATGCCTTCGCCATCAAGCAGCGAAGCAATCTTCTTGGCGACCGCCGCTTGCGCGTCAGCCTCCAAAGCCAAAATATCGGCGTCGATAATTCTCAAACAAACCGAGGTGGTTGAGCGGTTGGCGTCGTCAACGCAGAGGAAACCGGCCCAGTCAGAGCCATCAACCCAGTCACTCAACACTTTATTATTCGCCGCCACGCGTTTCAGCAGGCCCGACAAACCGCCCAGCGACTCGGCCCATTTCAGCGTATCGAGATAATCCTCAACCGCCAGCATAGACGGCGTGTTAATGGTCTCGCCACGGAAGATGCCGTCAATCAGCTTGCCGCCTTTGGTCAGGCGGAAGATTTTTGGCATTGGCCAGCTTGGCGTGTAGCTCTCAAGGCGTTCAACCGCGCGCGGGCTTAAAATCAACATGCCATGCGCGGCTTCCCCGCCCAGCACTTTTTGCCAGCTATAGGTCGTCACATCCAGCTTGTCCCATGGCAGATCCATAGCAAAAGCGGCAGAGGTCGCATCGCACAAGGTCAGTCCCTCGCGCCCGGCGGCAATCCAATCGCCATTCGGCACGCAAACACCAGATGTGGTGCCGTTCCAGGTGAAGGCGACATCGCGGGTGAAATCAACCGCGCTCAAATCAGGCAGATGACCATATTCAGCTTCCGTCACGCGGATGTCGTCGAGCTTGAGTTGTTTCACCGCATCGGTGATCCAGCCCTTGCCGAAACTTTCCCAGCCGAGAATATCAACGCCGCGTGCGCCGAGCAGGCTCCACATCGCCATTTCATAGGCGCCTGTGTCCGAGGCTGGCACGATACCGATATGATAATCGGCCGGCACACCCAGCACCGCGCGTGTGCGCTCAATCGCATCGGCCAGTTTCGCCTTGCCCGGTTTCGAGCGATGCGACCGACCTAATACGGCGTCTTGTAGATGATCAAAAGAAAAACCGGGCCGTTTTGCACACGGGCCGGATGAGAAATTGGGGTTCGCCGGACGCAAGTCCGGCATGAGTATAGCTGTCATAATGCTACCCTTTCAGATAGTTGCCCTTCGGTGGGGAAGGGTGTCCCACACCCGATATAGGGGGAAATACCGAGTCTGGCAAGCGAAACACTTGGGCGGCAAACAGCCTATCCCCAAGCGAAAATTCTAGCCATGGGCTGTGCTCAGCAGGCTTTGCGGGATTTTTTCGTCGATTTGGTGCGGCGCTTGCGCTTGGCGTCGGCCAGTCTGGGCAGCAAAAACTCGTCCACCGCCTCGCGGATACTGGGGAATTTCGTCATCGGTTTAATGCGGCCCTGTTTGTTTGCGCCTTTTACCAAATCCTCAATATTAATCTTCATGCCGTCCCCCATAAGACTTGCCGTCTTCCCTGTCAGACCAAGGCGTGTTGAGTTTCTCGTCGAAATAGTATTTGCGTTTAATCCAGACAAACTCATCGCCTTTTGAGATCAATGCCACATCGGTTGGCCCGCCGACGGTTGGCACATCATCCTCGACCCGACGCTTGACCGAGGTCAGCTCAACCAGCGCCTCGGCCAATAAAGCCATTTCTTCTTTCGGCAAAATCGACAGGCTTTCGCGCAATGGGCTGGTCGCATATTCGACCCGCTGATGCAGACCCTGAACCCAAGAGCTGAGCAATTTTTCTCTAAATTGAACCGACCACGCGCTATCCAAATCTAGCTCGAAACCGGCCGCCATTTCATGCAGCATATTGTCGACAATGTTTTCTTGCGAGCGGATCAAAGCAGACAGCCAGTCATCACTAATGCCGCAAATAAACGCATCAATCACATCGCTTTGGGCAAAGGGAATGAGCGTCGGAATGGTGTGATCAGATTGGTCAGCCTCCTGCCAGACGCGCGGCTGGCCCATGAAACAGACGCCCACCTGCCCGCGCCAGAAATGTGCCCGATATTGCGCCTCGCCAAAGCCACAAACAATCTTACCGGTTGCGGTATCGGCGGCGTTTTTTGATTGCAGCCGAGAATAAATGACTTTCAGCATGCGCGACCACGGCGCTTTTGACAAAAGAAACGACTTCACCCGCTCAAACGAGGTCTCGTCAAAGGCCCGCTGCGATATGGTTTGTCTGATTTTTTCTTCATCAAGCGTAGCGCGAAAGGCTTTCAGGCTGACTTTACGGCGCAGGCGTTATTTGGGCTTGGGCAGTTGATTGTCGTCTTCGAGTTTGCTCAGCACATCATCAAGTGCCACATCGACCGGCTTAACGCCGCGCAAAATCGTCCGCTGCACCATTTTCTCATAGAAATACCAGAACATCCGTACCACCATGAAGTCGTTGCTGACGTTAAAATCGGCTTTGCCGAGGAATTTCAAGAAATCATCTTTGCACGCATCGACCGTGTCATATTGTGTGTCATGTGACAGCTTGTGAAAGCCTTTGATAATTGTCTATGGGCAGGTTACCAAATTGCGAATTGCCGTGGAGCATCACCCCAATCGGCTGTTGATTGGTCAATTCGAATATTTTGTGCGAATGGGTAAAAGCGCGACGGCTTTGCCCATAGCGGGTCGATAAGGTGACGGCACTATCGGCCGCCAAAGCGATGGCTTGCATATTAATAACCACA
>JAHEIG010000018.1:35-764 GCA_024639515.1 Rhodobiaceae bacterium
CTCGGCCAACTCGAGGCGACCGGCCTCCTCATAAGTGGTGGCGGCTTCGTGGCGTTGCTTCACCATTTTGGCGAGCACTTGAAGAATTTCTTCATCCGACACACCATCCCGATTATCGGCGGTGCGTGCGGCGATATCGCGATCTTTAATCGCCGCCGTGATTAGGCGCAGTGTCGCGATACGAATTTTGTCTTGGCTTTTGACGGCCGCTTTGAGCGCTTCGCTGAATTGCTCTTGCATGAGCCCCCTCCAAAATAGGTCTTTGGTTCGGCGACGGTATAGGCCAAACCCGACGCTTTAGCAACAAAACTTATTTACCCTATTTGAGCAACAGAATCAAAATCCATGACCAATTGAGAAATAAAATTGCCAGCCCTTGCAGATTCCACAAAAAACCCGTCACACTGAACCGACAAAGCGCCGGCAACCGCAGAATAAGTGACTGTTTTTAATGGCTTTTTGCTTTTGTATTTTTCCCACTGGAATCAGGCTAACTTCTCTTGACCAAGCTATGCCTTTTAGATAGTTTCCCGAAACTTTAACTCGTCGCTCTCCAGTGCAGGTTACACCATGAAATTGTGCGAAAATTTTGTCAGTCCCACCACGAAATTGGTTGGGGCTTTTATTTTGACCCTGCCTGATTTTTGTCGCGGCGCGTGTTTAGATCTCTGCAACTCACACATTGGTAAGGAAATCACATCATGAGCGCATGGCAGCCCAAAACCAAAA
>JAHEIG010000018.1:774-21000 GCA_024639515.1 Rhodobiaceae bacterium
CCGCGCTGTTGATGACAGAGAGCGGCGAAAAATTCTACGGATATGGCCTCGGCGCCACCGGCGATACGGTCGCGGAAGTGTGCTTCAACACGGCGATGACCGGCTATCAAGAAATTCTCACCGACCCATCTTATCGCGGGCAGATTGTCACCTTTACCTTCCCGCATATCGGCAATATTGGCTGCAATGATGAAGACGACGAAACATCAAATAGCGCCGACCCACGCGGTGCCCAAGGCCTGATTGTGCGCCAGCCAATTACCACACCGGCCAATTACCGCGCCGCCAGCCACTTGAATGATTGGCTAGTGAAAAACGGTCTGATTGGCATTAGCGGCATCGATACCCGCGCCATCACCGCGCATATTCGCGACCATGGCATGTTTAACGCCATTCTATCCCACCAACCTGACGGCAATTTCGACGAAGCCGCCCTGCAAGCCAAACTGGCCGGCTTTAACGGGCTGGAAGGGGCTGATTTGGCGGCTGAGGTTTCCAGCCAACAATCATATGACTGGCAACAAGGCCGCTGGCAGTGGGGCGAAGGATTTGGCGACGGGCAAGCCGCGCATCACGTGGTGGCGCTCGACTATGGGGTCAAGAAAAACATCCTACGCTGCTTGGCAGAGGCCGGATGCCGGGTCTCTGTGGTATCGGCTGACAGCACCGCCGAGCAGGTGATGGCGCTTGAGCCAGATGGCATTTTCTTGTCCAACGGCCCGGGTGACCCGGCCGCCACCGGCGCCTATGCGGTGGGTGAGATTGAAAAACTGGTGCAGACCGGCAAGCCGATATTCGGCATTTGCCTTGGCCACCAAATGCTGGCCCGAGCACTCGGTGCCCAGACCGTTAAAATGGCGCAAGGTCATCACGGGGCCAACCACCCGGTGAAAGACCTGCAGACCGGCAAAGTTGAAATCACCTCAATGAACCATGGCTTCACCGTCGATCGCGACAGCCTGCCGGAGACTGTTGAAGAAACCCATACCAGCCTGTTTGACGGCACTAATTGCGGCATCGCGCTGAAGGGCGCCGATGTGTTTTCGGTACAATATCACCCCGAAGCCTCCCCCGGCCCGCAAGATAGCCATTATTTGTTTGACCGTTTCGTAGCGGCGATGTCCGCGCAAGGAAAAAGCTAATGCCAAAACGCAGTGACCTCTCAAGTATCATGATCATTGGCGCAGGCCCGATTGTCATCGGCCAAGCCTGCGAGTTCGACTATTCCGGCACGCAAGCGTGTAAAGCGCTGAAAGAGGAAGGCTATCGGGTCATTCTGGTCAATTCTAATCCAGCGACCATTATGACCGATCCTGATTTGGCCGATGCCACTTATATTGAGCCGATCACCCCCGAACTGGTGGCCAAGATTATCGAGAAAGAGCGCCCCGACGCCGTATTGCCGACAATGGGCGGACAAACCGCGCTCAACACAGCGATTGCGCTGTCGGAAGACGGTACATTAGAGAAGTTTAACGTGCAGCTGATTGGTGCCGACCTCGACGCTATTCAAAAAGCCGAAGACCGGCTGTTGTTCCGCGATGCGATGGACAAAATCGGTCTCGAAAGCCCGCGCTCATCGATTGCCAACACCATTGAAGAAGCCCTTGAAGGCCTCGACAAAGTTGGCCTGCCGACGATTATTCGCCCGTCTTTCACCATGGGCGGCACGGGCGGCGGCATTGCCTACAATAAAGAGGAATTTATCGAAATCGTCGAAAGCGGTCTCGATGCCTCACCAGTTACCGAAGTGCTGATTGAAGAAAGCGTCCTCGGCTGGAAAGAATATGAAATGGAAGTGGTGCGCGATAAGGCCGACAACTGCATCATTATTTGTTCGATTGAAAACATTGACCCAATGGGCGTGCATACGGGCGACAGCATCACCATCGCCCCTGCCCTGACGCTGACCGACCGCGAATATCAGATTATGCGCAATGCCTCAATTGCCGTGCTGCGCGAAATCGGCGTCGAAACCGGCGGCTCTAATGTGCAGTTTGCGGTTAATCCGAAAGATGGCCGTCTGGTGGTTATTGAAATGAACCCGCGCGTGTCGCGCTCATCGGCTCTGGCGTCAAAAGCCACGGGCTTCCCGATTGCCAAAATCGCCGCCAAGCTGGCGGTTGGTTACACGCTGGATGAATTGATGAACGACATCACCAGTGTCACCCCTGCAAGCTTTGAGCCGACGATCGACTATGTCGTCACCAAAATCCCACGCTTTGCGTTTGAAAAATTCCCTGGCGCCGAGCCGCTTCTGTCAACCGCCATGAAATCGGTCGGCGAAGCCATGGCGATTGGCCGCAACTTCCAAGAAAGCCTGCAAAAAGCCCTGCGCTCGCTGGAAACTGGCCTGACCGGCCTCAACCCGCCGGAAGATGCGCCGGATATGTCAACCGCTGAAGGGCTGGCCGAAATGCGCGCCGCCTTGACCATTGCCACACCGGATCGTTTTCTGATGGCGGCGCATGCGCTGCGTCAGGGCATGAATGCGGAAGAAGTCTGCGCCCTGTCGCATTTCAACCCATGGTTTATCGAACAACTCAGCCAGTTGATTGAGGTCGAAGAAAAACTGACCACACATGGTCTGCCAGACAATGAAGAAGCCATGCGCGATGTCAAAGCCATGGGCTTTTCCGACGCTCGCATGGGCGAATTGGTCGGCGCCAGCGAAGCCGAGGTGCGGGCCACCCGCCACGCGCTGAGTGTGCGCCCGTTCTTCCGCAGTATTGACACATGCGCGGCAGAATTTGCTGCCAGCACGCCCTATCTCTATTCCAGCTATGACGCGCCATCGGCCTTTGACAATCAAAGCGAAGCGGCCCCGAGCAATCGCAAGAAAGCGGTTATTCTAGGTGGCGGGCCAAACCGTATCGGCCAAGGCATCGAATTCGACTATTGCTGCTGTCACGCCGCCTTTGCTTTGGGCGATGCCGAGATTGAAAGCATTATGGTGAACTGCAACCCTGAGACAGTATCTACCGACTATGACACATCAGACCGATTGTATTTCGAGCCGCTGACGCAAGAAGATGTGATGGAACTGCTGCAATGCGAAATGCAAAACGGCACCTTGCTTGGGGTGATTGTGCAATTTGGCGGACAAACACCGCTGAAACTGTCGCAAGCTCTCGAAGAAGCCGGCATTCCTATTCTCGGCACCTCGCCAGATGCCATTGATCTGGCCGAAGACCGCGACCGCTTCAAAGATTTGCTGGAACGCTTGAATTTGCGTCAGCCACCTAATGGCATCGCCCGCAGTGCCGAACAGGCCCGCGACATTGCCGCTGAAATTGGCTTCCCTGTGGTTATCCGGCCTTCTTATGTGCTTGGTGGACGGGCCATGGAAATCGTCAATACCGACGCCCAGCTCGAACGCTACATGCGCGAGGCGGTGATTGTCTCCGGCTCTAGCCCGGTGCTGATTGATGGCTATTTGCGCGACGCCACCGAGCTTGATGTCGATGTGCTGTGCGACGGCGAAAACGTCATGGTCGCTGGCATTCTCGAACATATTGAAGAAGCGGGTGTGCACTCGGGCGACAGTGCGTGCTCTATGCCGCCGCATTCTCTCTCCGACGCCATTGTCGCCGAGCTTGGTCGCCAAGCCAGCGAGATGGCTCTGGCGTTGAACGTCAAAGGTCTGATGAATGTGCAATTCGCCGTGCAAGGCGAAGATATTTTCGTTATTGAAGTCAACCCACGGGCCAGCCGCACAGTGCCATTTGTTGCCAAAGTGCTGGGCCAGCCGATTGCCAAAATCGCCGCCCGCCTGATGGCCGGTGCGCCGCTTTCTGAGTTCAGCTTCCCGAAACCTGATTACGACCATGTGGCAGTGAAAGAATCGGTGTTCCCGTTCGCCCGCTTCCCGGGTGTCGACACAGTGCTGGGGCCAGAAATGCGCTCAACCGGTGAGGTGATGGGGCTGGATGGCGACTTCGCCACCGCTTTTGCCAAAAGCCAGCTCGGCAGCGGCACGGTTCTGCCAAAAGGCGGCACCGCCTTTATCTCGGTGCGTGAAGCCGATAAGCAACGCGCGGTTGAGGCGGCGCGGGGTCTGCAAGAATTGGGCTTCAGCCTGATTGCGACACGCGGCACGGCCAGCTTCCTTGCCGAAAGCGGCATTGACGTCACGCCGGTCAATAAAGTGATGGAAGGCCGCCCGCATATTGTCGACGCGATTAAAAATGGCGATGTCGATTTGGTGGTCAACACCACCGAAGGCGAGCAGTCTTTGGCCGATAGTAAATCTATCCGCCGCTCTGTGCTGATGGATAAGATCCCCTATTACACAACGCTGGCCGGTGCTGAGGCAGCGGTTTCTGCGATTGCCGCACTGGGTAAAGGAAAACTTGAGGTTTTATCGCTACAAGAATATGAGACCCAGCGACGCGCGTAAGGTGTCATCTCAGGCTTGCTTTGATGGGCAAACTTTGGAAGATTAGAAGAATTGAGGCTCTCTGCTGTTAAGGCAGAGGGAACGGGAGTTTTTTATGGAAACAGTTCCAATGACCGCCGGCGGCTATGAAGCGCTGGACGCAGAAATTAAAAAGCTGAAAGGGCCGGACCGCCAACGCATCGTGCGCGCTATTGCCGAAGCGCGCGAGCATGGCGACTTGTCGGAAAATGCCGAATATCATGCGGCCAAAGAACAGCAAAGCCATAATGAAGGCCGCGTCATGGAACTCGAGGACATGCTGAACCGTGCCGAGATTATTGATGTCACCGCGCTGACTGGCAATACGGTGAAATTCGGTGCCACCGTCGACTTGGTCGATGAAGATACAGACGACGAAGTAACCTATCAGATTGTTGGCGAATATGAGGCCAATGTCGAATCCGGTAAGATTTCCATTGTCTCGCCGATTGCCCGATCGCTGATTGGCAAAGAAGTCGGCGATAGTGTTGAGGTCAACACACCCGGCGGCGGCAAGTCTTTTGAAATCTTGAAAGTGTCGTTTATCTAATCAAATCAAGCGGCACACCTGCAGCTTGCTTCGACTGGCGGATGGTCAGCGAGGTTCGGACATGCGCCACATTCGGTGCCGGTGTCAGCTTTTCGGTGAGAAATTCCTGAAAACTGGCCAAATCAGGGGCCACGCATTTCAGAATAAAATCAATATCGCCATTCAGCATGTGGCATTCGCGCACTTCCGGCCACTCATCGACGCTGGCCTCAAAAGCCCGCAAATCGGTCTCTGCCTGACTGTGCAGGCCGACCATGGCAAACACGGTCACTCCAAAGCCCAAAAGCGGCGCATCGACTTGCGCGTGATAGCCAGAAATAAAACCGGCTTCCTCAAGCGCCCGCACACGGCGCAAGCATGGCGGGGCCGAAACGCCCACACGTTTGGCCAAATCGACATTGGTCATCCGCCCGTTTTCTTGCAGGGCACTGATGATTTCGAGATCGATATTATCCACGCGCGGTTTCTTCATCGTTTCGTCATTGTTTTTTCTATTCCAATTGGGTCAAACAACGTAATAATAATACCGTCTTTTGAAATAAATTGAAAGGAAAGCCATGCGCATTTGGGGCATTACTGGTGGACGACGCGGCAATGACGTGCTGGTCGAGGGTGTGGCCAACGCTTTGGCCCGCACGCTGATGTCTGCCGATGACGCTATAGCGGGTGAGCATTTCCGGCTAATTCATACCGACTTGAAAGCCCCGTGGCGCTGGCTGGCGCCGTATCGCCCCGCGCTGATGGCGGCCAAGCGCGACCAACAAATCGCCCCGCCCTATCCGGATATGGTGTTGGCCAGTGGCCGTCAGGCGGTGCCGCATGCGCGCTATATTCGCCACGCCAGCGGCGGGCGGACGTTTGTCGGATTTTTGCAGAACCCGCATATTGACGCGGCGCATTTTGATTTTGTATGGGCACCGCAACATGACGCGGTGCGCGACCCGGCGACTATGCAAACCTTATTGTCACCGCATGGGCTAACGCCGCAAATTTTGCACCAGCAAGCAACCCAGTGGCGCCCGCTCTTGCTGCCGCCATCTGTTGCTGAGAATAATCGCAAAGTGGTGACGGTAAGCATTGGCGGGCCGAGCAAGGCTTATGCTTTTGATGAAGCCACCTTCACCCGATTGGCCAGCCAGCTCCAAGACTTGGCGCGGCAAGGCTGTTTCTTGCTGATCACCCTGTCGCGGCGTTCGCCAGCCAGCTATGAGGCGATTTTGCGCCAGCATATCGGCCCCGAAGATGGTTTCATTTGGGACAATCAGGGCGACAACCCGTATCAAGCCATGCTCGGTCTGGCTGACCATCTCATCGTCACCGCCGATAGCACCAATATGGTTGGCGAAGCCTGTCTGCCTGGCAAGCCGGTGCAGGTTTTTGAGTTGCCGGGCGGCTCGCCGAAGTTTCAGCGTTTTCACGCCGCCCTGCGCCAGCACGATTATGTTCGCCCGTTCACCGGCAGCTTAGAGGCATGGCCGGTGCAATCGCAAAACGCCACCACCCAGATTGCCACCAAAATTGCCCTAGCCTATGCGGCGCATAAAAGCAGCTTGTGACGCGGCCAGCGCAAAAACATCTGAATAACGTCAAAAAACCGACATTCTGGCGCCCATCTGCCCTTGGGTTCGCCAGAATCGCCCCTACATTAAGGAAGTATTTTTGGAGACGAACATGAGTGCGAAACACGCCAAACTTTTAATCATTGGATCAGGCCCAGCCGGTTACACAGCAGCAATTTATGCCGCTCGCGCAATGCTGGAACCGGTGCTTGTGCGCGGCATTCAGCCCGGCGGCCAGCTCACCATCACCACTGAAGTGGAAAACTATCCGGGCTTTGCCGAAGCCATTCAAGGCCCGTGGTTGATGGAACAAATGGAAGCGCAAGCGGCGCATGTCGGCACTGATATCGTCTCCGACATCATCACCGAAGTGGATTTCTCGCAACGCCCGTTCTGCATGAAGGGCGATGGCGGCGACATTTATACCGCCGATACGGTGGTCATTGCCACCGGCGCGCAAGCCAAATGGCTGGGCCTGCCGAGCGAAGAAAAGTTCCAAGGCTTTGGCGTCTCGGCCTGCGCCACCTGCGATGGCTTTTTCTATCGCAACAAGAAAGTGATCGTTGTCGGCGGCGGCAATACAGCCGTTGAAGAAGCGCTGTTTCTAACCAATTTCGCCTCGCATGTCACCCTGGTGCATCGCCGCGACAGCCTGCGCTGTGAGAAAATTCTCGAAAAGCGCCTCTTGGCGCATGAGAAAATCTCCGTCGCTTGGGATAGCGAGATTGACGAAGTGCTGGGCGATGATGACCCGCTCGGCGTCACTGCCGCGCGCTTGCGTAATGTGAAAACCGGCGAAACCCAAGAGGTTGCGGTGGATGGTGTGTTTATCGCCATTGGCCACGCGCCGTCGACCGAATTGTTTACCGAGCAGCTAGAAACCAAAGCCGGTGGCTATTTGATCACCCAACCAGACAGCACAGCGACGTCTATTCCTGGTGTCTATGCGGCCGGTGATGTGACCGACGACATTTACCGGCAAGCGGTGACAGCCGCTGGCATGGGCTGTATGGCGGCACTTGAGGCAGAAAAATATCTCGCCGAAATGGAAGCGGAAAAACAGGCCGCCGAATAAGCAGCTGCTACTGATCGAGACCCCGCCACGCCATTTCGCGCGGCGTGCGTCGGCCCGTTTGGGTTTTAGAGCGCAACGGTTTGGGCAAAGCTTGGGCCGATTCAAGCCCTTCTTGTTCGAGCAAATAAAACAGCCGGTCGGATAAATCTTCAATCCGTTCAGCCACCAAATGCACCACAATGCCGCTGCGTTGCACACGCCCCTCCACCCGCATTAAGCGGGCGCCAATAACCACTGAGCGGAAGCGTTCAAATTGGTCGGGCCAGACGACGATATTGCCATTGCCCGTCTCGTCTTCCAGCGTCAGAAACACCACGCCTTTGGCACTGCCCGGGCGCTGGCGACAAATCACCAAACCGGCAACGCTGACCCGCCGCCCTGCCGCCGCGCTTTGCAGGTCGGATAAAGGATGCACATGATTGCCCTGCAAACGCTGGCGCAAAAAGCTCAGCGGATGGTTTTTCAACGATAGGCGCAGGCTGGCATAATCCTCCAACACTTCCATCCCCGGCGATAGCGGCGGCAAAATATCCACCGCCTCATCTTCATCGCTAAGCACGCCAATGCCTTGCCCATCAAACAAAGGCAGCGCCGCCGATTTTTGTTCCGGCGCCAAAGCCCGTACCGCCCACAAGGCTTGGCGGCGCGACAGGCCGAGACCGGCAAACGCATCGGCGCGGGCCAGCCGCTCCAGCGCGCCAATACTCAGCCCGGCGCGGCGCGCGCAATCGGCGACACTGTCGAAAGTGTCGCCCATACGCCGGGCCACGACGATGGCTTCGCCATCGCTTTTTTGCAGCCCTTTAATTTGGTTAAAGCCGAGCCGCAGAGTGATTTCTGGCGTCGCGCGAGCGCCGTCATTGGTCTCAACATGGCGTTCTAAATCAGCCTCAGCATCCGATGTGTTGATACATACCGGCAAGACGACAACCCCTTGGCGCCGCGCCTCGGCCACTAATTGCGCTGGCGCATAAAACCCCATGGGTTGGCTGTTCAGCAAAGCGGCGCAAAAGGCGGCTGGGTAATGGTGTTTCAGCCAGGCCGAAACATAAACCAACAGGGCAAAGCTGGCGGCGTGACTTTCGGGAAAGCCATATTCGCCAAACCCTTCAATCTGACGGAAACAACGCTCGGCAAAATCTTTTTCATAGCCACGCGCCACCATGCCATCGATCAAACGATGGCCGAATTCATGGACAATGCCGGATTTGCGAAAACTCGCCATGGCGCGGCGCAGCTGGTCGGATTCGGCCGGCGTAAACCCCGCCGCGACCACGGCAATCTGCATGGCTTGTTCTTGAAACAATGGCACGCCCAAGGTTTTGCCGAGCACATTTTCAAGCTCTTGCGAGGGAAACTCGACGACTTCCTCACCGTTGCGGCGGCGCAAATAGGGATGCACCATATCGCCTTGAATCGGGCCGGGGCGGACAATCGCCACTTCAATCACCAAATCATAAAATGCGCGCGGTTTGAGGCGCGGCAGCATATTCATCTGGGCCCGACTTTCAACCTGAAACACGCCAACCGACTCGCCGCGACACAGCATGTCATAGACCGCGCCATCCTCGGCGGGCACATTGGCCAGCTCAAGCGATCGGCCATGATGGGCGGCGATTAAATCAAAACTACGGCGAATGGCCGACAACATACCAAGTGCCAGAATATCAATTTTCAAAATCCCCAGCGCGTCGAGATCGTCTTTATCCCATTCGATAAAGGTACGATCGGCCATCGCCGCATTGGATACGGGCACCAGCGTATCGAGCCGCTGATTGGTAATCACAAAGCCGCCGACATGTTGCGATAAATGCCGTGGAAAGCCGATTAACTGACCAGCCATATCAAGCGTCGCCGCAACGCCGACCATCTCAGGGTCGAGACCGGCTTCGATGACATGCTCGCGCAGGGGCGGTTTATTACCACTGCCCCAACTGAGCGACAAAAGCGCACTGGCCACATCGCCCGACAGTCCCATTACTTTGGCCACTTCGCGCACCGCTGAGCGGTTGCGATAAGTGATCACCGTAGCCGCGATACCGGCACGATGGCGGCCATATTTCTGGTAAATATATTGGATGACTTCTTCGCGCCGCTCGTGTTCGAAGTCGATATCAATATCGGGCGGCTCATTGCGTTCTGCTGAGATAAAGCGTTCGAATAAGAGGTTCAAACGGCTCGGGTCAACGGCGGTGATGCCGAGGCAATAACACACGGCTGAATTGGCCGCACTGCCGCGCCCCTGACACAAAATCCGTTTGCGGCGGGCAAACCCGACGACATCATACACGGTCAAAAAATACGGCGCATAAGACAGGCGGCCAATCAACTCAAGCTCATGCTCGAGGGTTTTTTTCAGCTTTGCCGGTAGGCCGTCGGGAAACCGTGTCTGCGCCCCCTGCCAGGTCAGCTTTTCGAGCAAGGCTTGCGGCGACAAATCCGGATCAAACGCATCTTCGGGATATTGATAGGATAAATCATCCAGCGAGAAACGGCAGACCTGCAAAATCGTATCGATATTTGTTAAGGCGCGCGGATAAGCAGCAAATAAGCGATGCGCTTCTGAGACTGGTTTCATATAGCGCTCGGCATGTGCCGCCAAACGATAACCGGCTTCTTGCAGCGTACAATGATGGCGAATACAGGTGACGACATCGTGCAAGGGACGACGCGAAGGGTCATGAAAAAGCGGGTTGAAACTGGCGACAAGCCCAGCTCCGGCCCAATCTGCCAGCGCCGCTATAGTGGCAAAATGGGCTTTATCATCAGCCCCATAAAGCGGCACCAGCAAAACATAAACATGATGGCTGGCCGCCGCCAGACGCGCCAGATGATCTCTGAATCGAGCATCGGCTTGGCGCGGCGGGTCGATGAGCCAGCAAAAACCGGCCTGGTCTGCCAAGCTCAGAATATCGTCCAGTTCGAGCAGACATTGGCCTTTTACCGCGCGACGATTGCCCAGCGTCAAACATCGCGACAGCGCCGCGTAAGCCGCCGCATCATGGGGATAGACAACCACTTCAAAGTCGCATTGGGTGACCAGCCGTGCGCCGGTTAAAACCCGAATACCAATCTCACGGGCCGCCGCATGCACTCGCACCACACCGCTCAGCGTGTTGCGGTCAGCCACGCCAATCGCGCTATAGCCATGCGCGGCGGCCTGATAGACCATTTCTTGCGGGTGCGAGGCGCCATGCAAAAAGCTGAAATTCGACAGCGCCGCCAATTCAGCAAAGTGACCGCCCATATGATGCGCCAGTGACATTAAGAAAATACCCCATGCATGAACCATTGCGGGCGCTGCGTCTCGCGGCCATATAAGCCACCGCGATATAACCAAAAGCGGTGCCCATGGGTGTCTTCGACGCGGAAATAATCGCGGGTCTGGCGGTTATGCGAGTCCAAACTTTGACCAAAAATCTCCTGCCACCATTCCGGGCTGATGCGTTCGGGGCCATGTGCGGCGACCACTTCGTGTAGCACCCGCCGCCAGCGGAAACGATATGGCGCGCCTTCAGGAATTTCGGCGATCACCTCAATCGGCTCAGCCGCGCAAAGCATGAAAAGCGGGCGGGTTTTTAAGGCTGGTGCCTCTGGCGGGATGGTTTCGATGCGCGGCGCTTGCGCCAGCACAGAAACAAACCCGACCGCCCGCTCCGGCACATAAGACGCATGGGTGACAGGGCGGACCACTGTTTTGGCCCCAAGCCGACTGACCAGACGATCAAATAAATGCCCCAAAGCCGAGGCGGGCGGCGGCGCGTGGCGGCGGCCATGCAGGCCCATGGCGGTTTGCGGCGGCGCCAGCGGGGTCGTCTGACTGGCCCCCAGAACCAGCTTTTCAATACCAAAGCCCGCATCAATGCCGCTTTTCAGGCGCTCCAGACGCTCAGCAAATAAGCGCCCCATATGGCGCGGCGAGGCCGAGGGGTGGGCCAGCTTCACCGATAACGCCAACACCGCATTGTCGCTGCGCGTCATCGCCAAATCGAGACGTTGCGCGCCCTGCCCGGCATCTTGCAACTGCGCCGCCAAGGGCTGGCAAATCTGCTCGACCAGCGTGACAATCGCCGGCAATTGCGTGACCCCTTGCGGCAGCAAACGCTGCACCAAAAATTGCGGCGGCGGCAGGCACGGATTAACCGCCTCACCCACCTGCCCGAAAGCCTGCTCCATACGCAAAACCGGCAAAGGCCCAAAGCGGCGGGTCAAGGCGGCGCGCTCAAACGCCGCCAATTGGGCCACCGAGGTCAGCCCCAATTTCTGGCACAGGGCCAGCTGATGGGCGTTTAACCGCAAGGCGGCTGGCGGCAGCGGCAGCATGGCGTCGGCTTCGTGCTGCGGTGGTAGAATGACCGGCGCGCCAGCCATTTGCCGCGTGCTATAGCGGGCCAAGCCCCATGCCGCCCCGACCGTGCCGGCAATGGCGGCACGCAAAGTGATGCCACGGGCGCTAAAGCGGCGCGTCATATCCTCAAGCAGGCGCCGCTCGCCGCCGAATAAATGCGCGCAACCGCTCATATCAAGCAGCAGGCCATAGCTATTTTGCGGCGCCTCGGTTTCGGCGTCATGGCCAACCCATGGCGTGTAGCGTTGTAGCCATTCGGCGCAGGCGGCGAGTTTCTCCCGCGCTTTATCGGGGGCGGCAATGGCTGTTTGCAAATCTGCCACCAGTGCCCGCGCATCGCTCAAACTCATGCCGACAAACAGCCCCGCCGCTTCAGCCACAGGCGTGGCGGCGACGACACGCTGGGCACCATTTTGCATCTCGACCAGCACCAAAGGGCGGTGCCGGTCAAAATCACCCTGATGGGTTTCGCTCAGCCAATAAGGAAACCACAGGCTGGCGATCCGGCGTCCGGTTGGGGTTTCGCGTGAAACATCTGTCGTTAGAGGCTCGTGTGGCGTCAGATCAGGCATCGTCTGGTGCCCCCCTATTGTGACGCGCTTTGGGTTGAGGACAAAGACGGCAGCGCCATGAAACTATCACGGGCCGCGTCAGCAGAGGTTTGGCTTGAAATTTTCTGCGCCTGCGGAAACACCTGCCAGCCTTGATGTGGCGGGTTTTGCGTGTGGCTGATACGCAAGCGCGTCAGTTTTAAGTGCCAGCCATTATGGGCAATGGCTTTGACCCGCCATTGGCTGGTGGCGGCTGAGGCAGTGCCTGCGGCGGCGGCGCCGAGGGCCATAATCAATGGCCGCTCAACACTGCGGGCAGCCATAGAGAGGCGACGGCTAAATGTAAAATCAGGTGCCTCATCAACACTGGCGAGAATGATACAGCCAATGGCTTCGCAACTCAGCGCTTCCTCGCCGGCCCACATTAAATCCGGCAGTTTGACGCCATCGAGATAAATCAAATTCTCGGCATGGCTCAACGCCGCGCCATAGGGCTGGCCGTTTTCGCGCACGGAGGCATGCGTCTGGCCGTACAGCAAACAAGCGGCAGAAGCATCCTCATCGGCGCCTTGGTGGATAAACCTTTTGGATAAATAATCAGCAAAGCCAAGCGCGGCACTCATATCACCGCTGCGTTCGCCAATTATTTCATGCACCCCGCCCAGCGCCAACCCCGCCCCGGCCACATGGCGCTGCAAATAGCCGTCAATCTCAGAAAACCCTGTCAGCACATGCGGGCCGCTTTCGACAACCGGTTCAAAGCGAGCGATTTCGGAGCGTAGGCGCGCGATTTTATGGCGATTTTTCGCGGCAATGAACGATCCCTTTTGTGCCCGATGAGCCATTTTAGTCACTTACCCTGAATTTTTGTTCTTGTTTTGTTCTATTGCAATAGAACAGCAGAGTCAAATAAGCGCCATCAAATGACGCTCATCTTGTGGATAAGCCAAATGAAAGCCAGAGCAGCCCCGAAATTAACGGATTTCAGCAGCCCCCCAATAGGTGTAGCCAAGAATACGCGGCGTCGACGGTACATACATTTGATCCATATCGGTGATTTTGAAACCACCCTCCTCGATCAATGTCGGAATATCCCGATTCATGTTGCAACCACCGGCAATATGCCCCCAAACACCGTTCAGGCGATCTTGCCATTTACTCACCGCCGCATCCGGCGCGCGGCCATGTTCTGAAAACAACAATTTACCGCCCGGCTTCAACACACGGCGCATCCCTTCCATGGCGGCTAATGTGCCGGGAATGGTGCAGAGCGTGTAGGTCAGCAGCACTGTATCTACGCTATTATCCTCCAGCGGAATTTCTTCCCCTGGCAAATCAATAAACTCAACCGGAAACGACGCTTGATCGGCCAATGGCTTGGCCCGCGCCACCATATCGGCGGCTGGCTCAAGGCCGAAAACCATATCGACCTTGGACGGGTCATAGAACTCTAAGTTCAGCCCCGTGCCCATGCCGATTTCCAGCACACGCCCCTCACAGGCTGGCACAACTTTCTCACGCTGTTTCTGAATTGGCTTGGTGCCACAAGCCGTATTCAAAAACCGTGGCAAAATATATTTATCGTACAAACCCATAACGAACTCCTCAGATTGATGCGATTTCCCGTTTTGCCTTATCACCATGCCATGTTTCGGGAGCAGGTCAAGGCAAGAGCTATCGCAGCCGCGCTGGTGCGCGGCCAAAGCCTGTGCGTGGACAGGCCATCACGGTTAGGGATGCAACACAAAGTGTCGGGGGTTAGGCGCCAACCAGCGTGGAATAATCTTGCATCAGCGCGGCGCTAATCTCGCCCGGGGTAAACCGGTACGGGCCGATTTCAGATACTGGCGTGACTTCCGCCGCAGTGCCGGTGATAAAGCACTCGCTAAAGCCCTGCATTTCTTCCGGCAGAATCGTCCGCTCAATAATTTCTAGACCACGGTCACGGGCCAATTGCATCACCGTGCGACGGGTAATGCCATCGAGGAAGCAATCAGGTGTCGGTGTGTGCAACACGCCATCTTGCACGAAAAACACATTGGCACCTGTTGCCTCGGCAACATGGCCGCGCCAATCGAGCATCAGCGCGTCGGCATAGCCTTTGCCCTCTGCTTCATGTTTCGACAAGGTGCAAATCATGTACAGGCCGGCCGCTTTGGCAAAGCATGGCGCGGTCTCTGGTGCTGGACGGCGATATTTTGCCATATCCAAACGAATACCTTTGAGGCGTTCTTCAGGGTTGAAGTAAGACGGCCATTCCCATGCGGCGATGGCGACATTGATACGGTTATTCTGGGCTGATACGCCCATCATTTCCGAGCCGCGCCACGCCACTGGGCGTAAATAGCCATCGACCAGATTATTGGCTTTTAGGGTTTCTTCGCAGGCGCGGTCAATTTCTTCGACCGAATAAGGCAGCTCAAAGCCCAACTCACGGGCTGAGAAAACCAAGCGCTCTGTGTGTTCGGTCAATTTGAAAATAGACCCGCCATAAGCACGCTCACCTTCAAACACGCATGAGCCATAGTGCAGCCCATGGGTCAGCACATGCACTTGTGCGTCGGCCCAGGCGACCATGTCACCATTATACCAGATGTATCCATCGCGCTGATCAAAGCTCACAGACATTTGACTACCCCTCGGGAGAATATTCTATTTTAATAAGCGTTTCCCTGATTTAGAATTAACAGTGCCTGTAATTTATGTCAATATGGCTGTCATATTTTGGCGATATAGCGCCGAGACCCTAAAGGAAAGCATGTCCGGACACAGATGAGTGAGCAAGAAAAGCAAAATCTGGTGCAAAATGACTTCAATGACGCGATTGAGCTGATGTTCTTCGCCTATCGCGATTTCATTGCCGATCCTGATGCTTTGCTGACGGCGCATAATTTCGGACGCGCCCACCACCGTGTGCTGCACTTTGTCTCAACCAATCCGGGGATTTCGATCGCCGAATTGCTGGATATTTTGCGCATCACCAAGCAAAGCCTTGCCCGGGTGCTGCGCGAATTAATTGATAATGGCTATATCGAACAGCATATTGGCCAGCCCGACCGCCGCAAACGCCTGCTCTACCTCACCGATAAGGGGCAAGAATTACACAACCAACTGATTGCCCCGCAAATCGGGCGGTTTGAGGAGGTGCTCACGCAAATGGGGGCAGAAGCCTTTGAGCAATGGAAGAAGACCATGCGCCATGTTATTAATGCAGAGAACCGCGACGCCATTGACCAACTGATTGATCAATCGCGTAAAGCTCACAGCGGTGGGGGTAAGCGAGAGCGATGAGCCAAATTGACGAAAATATGCCGCATATTCTCATCATTGATGATGACACGCGGATTCGTGAATTGCTGCGCAAATATCTCAGCGATAATGGCTACCGCACAAGCACCGCTGAAAACGCCCAACAAGCGCAAAAGAAAATGCAATTATTCGAGTTCGACTTGCTGGTGCTTGACGTGATGATGCCGGGCATTACTGGTCTGGAATTCACTGAAAAACTGCGCAAAGACGAAAACACCGTGCCGATTTTATTGCTCACCGCGCGGGCCGAAGTCGAGCATCGCATTGAGGGCTTGGGGGTTGGGGCTGATGATTATCTGCCAAAACCATTTGAGCCGAAAGAATTGCTGCTGCGGATACAAAACATCTTACGCCGCAGTGTTGTCGACGAAACGCTTATCGAGCCGCCGGAAGAAGTGCAATTTGGTGACTTCACCTTCCGCTATGCGCGCGGCGAATTAATGCAGAACGATAGCCGCGTCACCCTGACGACGCGCGAAATCGAAGTGCTGCGCTGCTTGACCAGCGAACCGGGGCGCATTGTCAGCCGCACCGAGCTGGCCGATGGCGAAGATATTTCTGAACGCGCCATTGATGTGCAGGTCAATCGGTTGCGCCGCAAAATTGAATCCAATCCGCGCGACCCGATTTATTTGCAAACCGTGCGTGGCAGCGGCTATGTGCTGAGAACGGATTAGTCCTATGCGCTTTTCTCTCGCCGCCCTGCTGAAAACCTATATGCCGACGGGTCTGTTTCCGCGCTCGCTGCTGATTATTGTAATGCCAGTGGTGCTGACCCAGATTGTCGTGGCGTTTGTGTTTATGGAGCGGCACTGGAACACGGTGACCCAGCGCCTATCGAGTGCGGCGGTCAGTGACATTGCCATGCTGGTCGATTTGCGGATGCGCGAGCAAGGCGGCGACAGCGAATTATTGAGCCAAATGGCCGGCGATACATTTTCCATGTCGGTGGCTTTTCTGCCCGGCGAAAGCCTGCCGGAAACCCAAACCGCGCCGACCGTGGCGCTGTTGCATCAATCTTTGTCGCGCGAATTGACGCAAAAAGTCGGGCGCCCATTCTGGCTCGACACTGTGACCTATGACAATTATGTCGATATTCGCGTGCTGCTGCCCGGCGAAGTGATGCGGGTGTTGACCGAACGCCAGCGCGTATATGCCACCAACACGCATATCTTCATGATTTGGATGATTAGTGCCTCAGTGGTTCTGCTGCTGGTCTCGGGGGTTTTCCTGCGCAATCAAATCCGCCCGATTCAGCGCTTGGCCGAAGCGGCGGAAGAATTTGGCAAAGGCCGCGACACGCCGGAATTTAGGCCGCGCGGGGCTTCCGAAGTACGGCGTGCCTCGGCGTCTTTCATTGAAATGCGCGACCGCATCCAACGCCAGATTGAACAGCGCACCACTATGCTGGCCGGTGTCAGCCATGACTTGCGCACACCACTGACACGGCTGAAATTGCAAATGGCGATGATGCCGCCAGATGTCGATGTTGATGAGGTCAATAGCGATATTGGCGAGATGGAAGATATGCTGGATGACTATCTGGCGTTTGCCCGTGGCTATCAGGGCGAAAGCGCCAGCCCGCTCGATTTCTCGGCGTTTCTCGAGCAAATCCACCACGATGCGGAGCGCCGCTGGGGCGATGTGCAATTGCGCCTGACCGATAATATCGACGGCCAAGTCTCGCTGAAACACAATGCCATGCGCCGCTGTGTGACCAATCTGGTCAATAATGCCTGCAAACACGCCAAGCTTGTGCATATCGCCGCCAAGCGCGACCTGACCGAAGACATGATTTACATCACCATTGACGATAATGGTGTCGGTATTCCCGAAGACCGGCTGGAAGATGTGTTCCGCCCGTTCTATCGTCTCGACGATGCGCGCAACGCCGAAATGGGCGGCACCGGCTTGGGGCTGGCGATTGCCCGCGATGTGGCCCGCAATCATGGTGGCGATATTGTGCTTAAGCGCAGCGGTCTCGGCGGCTTGAACGCGCGGATTTCGCTACCGGCTTAACGCCAGACTGCTTCTAATCTTTTGAGCTTGATAAATCGCGACTGCGTTGAGCGGCCGCTTGCGTGGTTTGGCGCATCAAACTGCCAAGCCCGACTTTCTCGGCCGTCAAAATATCCAAAGCCGCTTCGGTGGTGCCGGCCGGCGAGGTGACATCGCGGCGCAATTGGGCCGGCTCTGCCCCATCTTGCGCCATCATTCCTGAGGCGCCGATAATCGTTTGAATGGCCAGCTTGGCCGCCAAAGGCTCTGCCAGACCAAGGCTGACGCCAGCGCCGGTCAAGGCTTCGGCCATGTGGAACACATAGGCTGGCCCCGAGCCGCTGATTGCGGTGACCGCATCCATTTGCTTTTCATCATTGAGCCAGACAGTTTCACCGACCGCTTGCATGAGGTGCGTGGCATCTTCGGTTTGCTGTTCGCTGACCCCTTTCGAGGCAATCAGCGCCGTCATGCCAATGCCCAATGCGGCGGGCGTGTTCGGCATGGTGCGGACAATCGCCGGATGGGCCTCCAGCAAATCTGATAAGTCTGAGATAGAAAGCCCGGCCAACAGCGACACCACCAGCGTGTTGGGGCTGAGAACTGGCACCAGCGACGGCAGCACATCTTTGGCAAATTGCGGCTTCACCGCCAATACGACAATATCGGGCGGTGTTTCGTGCAGCGTCTCATCGGATGGGTTAATCGCGGCAATATCGACAATCAAGGCCTCTGACGGATTGGGTTCCTTGACCATAAAGCGGTCGGAGGCAAAGCCCGCCGAGCGCCAGCCATTCAGCATGGCCATGCCCATTTTACCGGCACCGACCAGCAAAATACGTTGTTGCAAAAGGCTCTCTGGTAGTTCTTTATGCATCGCCACGGGTTTCAAACAGGCTGCTTTCAAGTGCTTCACGCGGCGAGTGGCCGGCCCAAATCAAGAATTGAAAGGCCGGAAAAAACCGCTCGCAAGTATCAATCGCGTGATTGATGAGTTCTTCGCATTGGCCTTCTGACAAGCCTTGGCCGCTGACAAACATCGTGTTGCGGAACAAAATCGCCCCATCGGCCGACCAAATATCGAAATGACCGAGCCATAATTGCTCATTAATCAGGGCCAGCAATTCATGGGTTTCGTTGCGCTTGGCCTGCGGCGCACGGGTATCCAAAACGCTGGCGACGTGCAGGCCGCCGAGGTCTGGGCGCCAGCTAATCGCCAGATGATAATCACAATGGGTGCCCGCAACACAGACATTCATATCGTCTTCTGTTCCCCGCTCAAAAGGCCACTCGCGCGTCGCGGCGAGCGTTTCGATCATATCAATCGGGTGTTCAGCAGAAGTTTCAGTTGCAAGAGCTGTCGGCATTTGTGTTCATCCATCCAGTCAAAAATACTATATGTAGACGCCAATCAGCGACGACCTACGAAATAACAGTGTCTGATTCACTGAGTCGATAAAAGCCGAAATGTGTGAAGAAAATAATAATCCACCGGCAATCTGCCGAGCGCGGGATTTATTTGTTTTTTTGTTGCACCAGCGCGTCGAGCGCCGCTTTCAGGGCTTGGTTTTCCGCCCGTGCCGCCATCGCCATGTCGCGCACAGCTTCAAATTCCTCGCGGGTGACCAATGACGCATCGCTGATCAGCCGGTCCATTTGGGCCGAAATCGCCTGTTCCACTTCCTCTCGGACGCCTTGTGCGGCAATCCCGAGGCCGGAGAGCAAGTTGCTGACATCATCAACAATTTTTGTGCGTGCATCATTCATAAGAGCAAGTTCGGCCAGCCCGTGTTATATTGCAAGCGAAATCTAACCCCCTGACGAGGACCGATTGCCTCATGCCGTTTCCAGACGTTGACCCGATAATCTTTCAAATAGGGCCATTTGCCATGCGCTGGTATGCGCTGGCTTATATTGCCGGGCTGATGATTGGCTATCGCTATATGGCACGCATGGCGGTGAATGCGTCGCTATGGCCGCAACAGCCGCCGGTCAGCCGCGAAAACATTGACGACTTGCTGCTATGGGTGACCTTAGGCGTCATCCTCGGCGGGCGCCTTGGCTATGTGCTGTTTTATAACCCGTCCTATTATATCGCCCATCCGGGGCAGATATTGGCCGTTTGGTCGGGCGGCATGTCGTTTCATGGCGGCGCGGCGGGGGTGATTATCGCGCTTCTGCTATTTGCCCGCCGCAAAAATCTGCCAGCATTGGCACTCGGCGATATGACGGCGGCGGCCGTGCCCATCGGGCTGTTGTTTGGCCGTTTGGCCAATTTCATCAATAGCGAATTATGGGGCCGCCCAACTGATGTTGCATGGGGTGTGGTGTTTCCAACCGGCGGGCCTTTGCCGCGCCACCCGAGCCAGCTTTATGAGGCCGGTCTTGAGGGGCTGTTGGCGTTTGTCGTCATCACGAT
>JAHEIG010000030.1 GCA_024639515.1 Rhodobiaceae bacterium
AAAGCGGTTCACCACTTCCTCGGTAATCCGCTCAACCCCCGGCCCGCAAGCGGTCAGCTTATCGGCTTCGCCGCAGGCATCGCAAACTTGCGGCACTGGCCGCTGATTGCCGCAATGGTGGCATTGCAACTCGCGGCGGAAGCGGTGTTCGACCATCCACGCATCACACGAGTCGCAAGCATATCGGTGCCCACAGGCGCGGCACAGGGTCAGCGGCGCATAACCGCGCCGGTTGAGGAATAACAGCGACTGCTCGCCACGTTGCAGCGCTTGCTCGACGGCACTGACCATTTGCGGCACCAACCATTCGCCGCGCGGCGGCGGTGTCGTGCGCATATCGACCAGCTCAATATCCGGCAAGCTGGCGCCGCCATGGCGGGCCTTCAACACATAGTGTTCATAACGGCCTTGCTGGGCATTCACATAGCTTTCCAGCGACGGCGTCGCCGACGATAAGATAACCGGACACGAAGCAAAACGGGCGCGGACAATCGCCATGTCGCGGGCATTGTAAATCACCCCGTCTTCTTGCTTAAAGCCGCCATCATGTTCTTCATCGACAATAATCACGCCCAAATCATGCCACGGCAGAAACAGGGCCGAGCGCGCCCCGACCAAAACCGGCACGCGGTTTTCCGCCACTTCGCGCCATGTGCGGCGGCGCTCCGATGCGCCCAGCCCCGAATGCCACAAAGCCGGTGGGCAGCCAAAACGCGCTTCAAAGCGTTCGAGAAACTGCGCCGTCAGAGAAATCTCCGGCAATAGAATCAACGCCTGTTTGCCAGCCGCCAAAGCCGCCGCAATCGCCTCAAAATACACCGCCGTCTTACCCGCACCGGTGACGCCGTCGAGCAAATGCGGCTGAAACGCCGCCGCACTGACCGATTGCGCCAGCGCCTCAGCGACCGGTTTTTGCAACTCTGACAATATCGTCTCACCGGCCTCGGCGTCTGGTTGCGGAAACGCTTTATGGCCCGGCAGGTCTATGGCTTTCAAATGCCCGCCCTTGGCCAACCCGCTAACCACTGAGGCGCTGACACCGGCTTGTCGCGCCAAGTCTGCCGCCGTCAGGGCCGGGGTATCTTGCAATGTGTCATAGACACGCTGGCGGGCCGGTGTCATCCGCTCCGGCGCTGGGCCGGCTTGATAGGCGACCAGCGGCTTGGCCGGTTGCAACGCATCCGGCACGCGCATCAGCTGGCGCAACACCAAGCCGGGCGGCGACATCACATACACCGCCACCCAATCGACGAATTTGCGCAAGGCATCGTTTAACGGCGGCACATCCAAGCGCCGCTCGATTGATTTTAGTTTCTCGCGCGGTGTTTTGCCCTCGCCGCCCCCCCAGACAACCGCATTAACCGTGCGCGAGCCGAGCGGCACGCGCACAAAATCGCCATCGCGCAAGCTCATATCTGGCGGCACCGCATAGTCATAGGGTCCGGGTAACCCGATGGGAATCAAAACACTAACGATTTGCATGTCGCCACTGTCTTATATGGCTTGATGAAACGCAAGCAGTGGTGCAAGTTTAGGGCGTGTATGAATTGTAAAAAACAGGAAACCGCAATGAAATTTTTTATTGATAGCGCAGACACTGAAGCCATTGCCGAGCTTGCCGCAACCGGTATGGTCGACGGCGTGACCACAAACCCGTCACTGGTGGCTAAATCAGGTCGCGACTTCAAACAGCTTGTTGGCGAAATTTGCACGCTGACAGACGGGCCGGTTTCAGCCGAAGTCACCGCCCTTGAGGCCGACGCCATGTTAAAAGAAGCCGATGAGCTGCTGGCCATTGCCGATAATGTCTGCATTAAAGTGCCGCTGACATGGGACGGCCTGAAAGCCACCCGCACGCTGGCCGACAATGGCCATAAAGTGAATGTCACTTTGTGCTTCTCGGCCAATCAAGCACTGTTGGCGGCGAAAGCCGGCGCCGCTTATATCTCACCATTTGTCGGCCGCCTCGACGACATTGCCGCCGACGGCATGGCGCTGATTGCCGATATCCGGCAGATTTATAATAACTACCCGGAGCTTGAAACCGAGATTTTGGTGGCCTCTGTGCGCTCGCCTGAACATATGCGCCAATCGGCTTTGATTGGGGCAGATGTCGCGACCTTGCCGCCGGAAGTGTTGCGCAGCCTGATTTCGCATCCGCTGACGGATAAAGGTCTCGAGGCGTTTCTCGCCGACTGGCAAAAAACCGGCCAGTCCATCACCTAAATGAGCGCGGCGGAACTCGACGCCGATTTGCGTGCCCAACGCGATGCGTGGGTGGCGCGGATGACGCATGAGAGCCGCCTCAGCCCGCATAGTCTGTCGAATTACCAACGTGACTTTCGCCAATTCACCGAATTCTTGTTCGCGCATTTTGAGCGCCCCGTCCGGCTTGATGATTTTGCCACGCTGAAACTGCGCGACCTGAGGGCTTTTTTGGCGGCGCGGCGCGGCGCTGGGGCCGATAGCCGCTCGCTTTTGCGCTCGCTCTCGGGCTTGCGCAATTTCAATAGCTTTTTGCGCCTCAAAGGGTTTGGCGTCAGTGATGCTTTTGATCTGGTCAATATGCCGAAGCAAAAGCGCACCTTGCCGCGTCCGGTCGAGGCCGAGCATATTGTGCAACTGATTGAGCTGGCGCTGGAAACCCCAAAGCAGAAATGGGTCGGGCAACGCGATGCCGCCCTGCTGACGCTGCTTTATGGCGGCGGTTTGCGGATTTCTGAAGCGCTATCGCTATGCGTCGGGGATATTCCGCAACAGGCCGATAGCGGCCTGCGGGTTGTCGGCAAGGGAAGCAAAATGCGCGAAGTGCCGCTCTTGCCGATTATGCATCAGGCGCTGACGGCAACCATTGAACTGACACCTTACGCCGCACTGCCGGCTGATCCGCTGTTTCGCGGGGTGCGCGGGGGGCGTCTATCGCCAACCCAAGCGCAAGCCATGCTGGCCAAACATCGTCGCGCCCTTAATCTACCAGATAGTGTGACCCCACACGCGCTGCGCCATAGTTTCGCAACGCATTTATTATCCAATGGCGGCGATTTGCGCACCATTCAGGAATTGCTCGGCCATGCGCGCCTCAGCTCGACGCAAATCTACACAGAGGTCGACAGCGCCAGCCTATTATCGGTTTATCGAAAAGCCCATAAGCGCTCGGGCTAAATATGCCTACATATGCAGGGCGCGGTCGGCAATCGCCAGCGCCGCTTCCTTCACCGCCTCAGGCAGTGTCGGGTGAGCGTGGCAGGTGCGCGCCATATCTTCGGCACTGGCTGAGAATTCCATCGCCACCGCCGCTTCGGCAATCAGATTGCCAGCTTGGGCACCGAGAATATGCACGCCGAGCACGCGATCGGTTTCCGCATCGGCGAGAATTTTCACAAACCCGTCCGTCGTGCCGTTCACCTTGGCGCGGCCATTGGCCATAAACGGAAACTTGCCGACTTTGTAAGCGACGCCGTCTTGTTTCAATTCTTCTTCCGATTTGCCGACCCAAGCGACTTCCGGTGCGGTGTAAATCACCCCGGGAATGACATCATAATTCACATGGCTTGGTTTACCGGCCAAATGTTCGGCCACGGCGACGCCTTCTTCTTCGGCCTTATGGGCCAGCATTGGGCCAGCAATGACATCGCCAATGGCGTAGACACCGTCAATATTGGTTTTGAAATGCCCGTCGGTTTCAATCCGGCCTTGCGCGTCGCGGGTTACGCCAACCGCTTCAAGCCCGAGACCATCTGTGTGCGGACGGCGGCCAATCGCCACCAACACGCGATCAGCCGTCAAGGTTTCGCTGTCGCCCTCGCCTGAGGCCGGGGCAATGGTCACTTTGGCCGAGGCTTTCAAGGCTTTGGCGCCGGTGACTTTCTTGCCGAGCATGAAATTAATGCCCTGCTTTTTCAAAACCCGCTGGAAGTTTTTTGCCAGATCAGCGTCGACCCCGGGGGTGATGCGATCGAGGAATTCGACGACGGTTACTTCAGCACCAAGGCGGCGCCAGACAGAGCCAAGCTCAAGGCCGATAACACCGGCCCCAACAATCACCAAATGCTTCGGCACGGTGTCAAAGGTCAGCGCGCCGGTTGACGAGACAATCCGGTCTTCATCAATTTCAATACCCGGCAGCGGCGTCACTTCTGAGCCTGTGGCGACAACAATATTTTTTGCCGTGATCTGGCGGCTGGTGCCATCAAGCAGGCTGACATCCATTGCACCTGGCGCGGTCAGGCGCGCGGCGCCTTGGATTTCTTCGACCTTGTTCTTTTTCAAAAGGAAGGTCACGCCTTGCGTGTTGCCATCAATACCGGCCTGTTTGAAGGCCATCATTTTTTCGACATCGACCTTCACCGAACCGACAGAAATGCCCATGGCATCAGCGTGTTTGGTTTCGTCGAGCACTTCAGTGGCATGCAACAAGGCTTTTGACGGGATACAGCCAACATTCAAGCACGTGCCGCCAGGGGCGCCACGCTTGTCGATGCAAGCCACTTTCATGCCCAGCTGGGCGGCGCGAATGGCGCACACATAGCCACCGGGGCCTGCACCGATAACAACGAGGTCAAAGTGATCGGGGGAGGATTCGCTCATGGGGGAGGCTCCTAAATATCAAGCAATAAACGTTCAGGCGTTTCGAGAGATTCTTTCACGCGCACGAGGAAGGTCACAGCTTCTTTACCATCGACAATCCGGTGGTCATAAGACAGTGCCAAATACATCATCGGGCGCACAACCACTTGCCCGTCAATCGCGACAGGGCGTTGCTGGATTTTGTGCATACCCAAAATGCCCGATTGCGGCATGTTCAAGATCGGCGTGCTCATCAGCGAGCCATACACCCCGCCATTGGAAATGGTGAAGGTACCGTCTTGCAAATCATTGATCGCCAACTGACCATCGCGGGCTTTGCGGCCATATTCGCCGACCGCCTGCTCAATATCGGCCAAGCTCATGGTCTCGACATTGCGGATCACCGGCACCACGAGGCCTTTTTCCGTGCCTACGGCGACGCCCATATTGACGTAGTTTTTATAGACAATCTCATCGCCAGAAATCTCTGCATTGACCGCCGGAATTTCCTGCAAAGCGGTGATGCAAGCGCGCGCGAAAAAGCTCATAAAGCCAAGCTTCACGCCATATTTCTTTTCAAAGACATCTTTATATTCTTTGCGCAGATCCATCAGCGCACCCATATCCACCTCATTAAAGGTGGTTAATTGCGCCGCTGTGTTTTGCGACTCTTTCAACCGTGCGGCAATGGTTTTGCGCAGACGGGTCATTTTCACCCGTTCTTCGGGGCCGGCGGCGGTGCGCGGCGTTGCTGGTGCGCTGGCCGCTTTGGCGGCCGGTGCCGGGGCTGCAGCAGGCGCGGCTGAGGCTTGCGCGGTGCCAGCGGCAACCGCTTTCATCGCATCTTCTTTGGTCAAACGACCGCCTTTGCCAGTGCCGGTAATCATTGACGGCGACAGGCCATGTTCTTCCACCACACGACGCACAGCCGGTGATAAGCCTTGCATGTCGCTCTCAGAGACGGGGGTAACAGGTGCCGCTGCGGCAGGCGCTTCAACCGGCACGGCTTTTGCGGGCGGTTCTGGGCTTGCTTCAGGGGTTGCTTCTGGGGTGGCGGCTGGTGCCGCAGGTGCACTGCCATCGGCTTCGGTAATCGACGCCAATAAAGCACCGACTTCAACCGTGGCACCTTCTTCGACGAGAATTTCTGCCAATACGCCAGACATTTGCGCTGGCACTTCGATGCTCACCTTGTCGGTTTCCAACTCACAAAGAGGTTCGTCCATGGTCACCGTCTCGCCGCTTTTCTTATACCACTGCGCGATGGTCGCCTCGGTGATTGATTCACCTAAGTTCGGGACACGAATTTCATTCGACATAATGTTCTCTCTCGGTTACTCGACAGGTTCAGTTAAGGCCGCCGCCAATAAGGCATCGCGCTCGCTCATATGCCGCGACAAAAGCCCTGTGGCTGTTGACGCGCTGGCGCGACGACCGGCATATTGTGGCCGCTTATGGGTCGCGCCCAAAGTCTGCAACGCGCCTTCAATCTCAGGTTCAACATAGCTCCATGCGCCCATATTGCGAGGTTCTTCCTGACACCAAACCATTTCGGCATGGGCGTAAGGCTCCAGCTCGGCCAATAGCGCGCCAATCGGGAACGGGTAAAGCTGTTCGAGGCGCATAATATACACATCATCAAGACCGGCAGCGTCGCGCGCCTCCAGCAAGTCGTAATAGACTTTACCCGAGCACATGACCACGCGGCGAATATCTTTGGCCGGTTTCAGACCGCCCTCTAAACGCGCGTCTTTATTGTCCCACAGCACGCGGTGGAAAGACGAGCCGATTTCCATATCGGCCAGCGACGACACGCATTTTTTGTGCCGCAGCAGCGATTTCGGGGTCATCAAGATCAGCGGCTTGCGATATTTGCGCTTCAGCTGACGGCGCAGAATATGGAAGTAATTGGCTGGTGTTGTGACATTGGCCACTTGCATATTGTCTTCGGCGCAAAGCTGTAAATAGCGCTCAAGGCGAGCCGAGCTATGTTCCGGCCCTTGGCCTTCATAGCCATGCGGCAACAGCATCACCAGACCCGACATGCGCAGCCATTTAATCTCACCGGCAGCGATAAATTGGTCGACCATCACCTGCGCGCCATTGGCAAAATCGCCAAATTGCGCTTCCCACAGCACCAAGGCATTGGGTTCGACCAGACTATAGCCATATTCAAAGCCGAGCACGGCAGCTTCTGACAACATGGTGTTGACCACTTCAAACAGCGCTTGGTCTTCACGGATATGTTTTAGCGGCTTGTAGCGACGCTCGGTTTGCTGATCAATCCACGCCGCGTGACGCTGCGAGAAGGTGCCGCGTTCGCTGTCTTGACCCGACAAGCGCACAGGATAGCCTTCCAGCAATAGCGAGCCAAAGGACAACGCCTCAGCCGTCGCCCAGTCAAAACCTTCGCCGGTTTCGAACATTTCTTGTTTGGCTTTCAACTGACGACGCAAGGCGCGGTGCAGGTTAAAATCTTCCGGCACACGCACAAGGCCCTCACCGATCTCAGTCAGTACTTTGCGGTCGACGCCAGTTTCGCCACGGACGAAGTTTTTCGAGTCGTTTTTTTCAAGACCCGACCATTTGCCACCCAGCCAATCGGCTTTATTCGGCTTGAAATAATTGGCCGCCTCAAACGCCTCATCAAGCAGCGCGCGATAGGCTTTGGCCGCTGTCTCGGTTTCGTTTTCAGACAGAATGCCTTCCTCAACCAGACGGCGATTGTACTTTTTCACCGCGGTTTCGTGGTTTTTAATCCGCGCATACATGGTCGGCTGGGTAAAGGCTGGCTCGTCGCCTTCATTGTGGCCAAAGCGGCGGTAGCAGAACATATCAATGACCACCGGCTTGAGGAATTTCTGGCGGAATTCGGTCGCCACTTTGGCAGCAAACACCACCGCCTCAGGGTCGTCGCCATTGACGTGGAAAATCGGCGCTTCAACCATTTTCGCCACATCCGACGGATAAGGTGACGAGCGCGAGAAGCGCGGATTGGTGGTAAAGCCAATCTGATTATTGACGATAAAGTGAATCGAGCCGCCTGATTTATGGCCAATCAGACCCGATAGGCCGAGACATTCGGCGACGATACCCTGACCAGCAAACGCCGCGTCACCGTGCAAGAGCAGTGGGATGACTTTGCTGCGGTCGGCCATCGCCATCGGCGACTCTTTGAATTGATCTTGTTTGGCCCGCGCCTTGCCGAGCACCACCGGGTCAACCGCCTCAAGGTGAGACGGGTTGGCGGCCAGCGACAAATGCACATTATTGCCGTCAAATTCGCGGTCAGACGACACGCCGAGGTGATATTTCACATCGCCCGAGCCTTCTGTGTCTTCGGGGCTGGATGAGCCGCCTTTGAATTCATGGAACAAGGCCGAGAATGATTTGCCCATCACATTGGTCAGCACATTCAACCGGCCACGGTGTGGCATGCCGAGCACCACTTCTTCAACGCCGAGATTGCCGCCGCGCTTGATGATTTGCTCGAGTGCTGGAATCATCGCCTCGCCGCCATCCAGACCAAAGCGTTTGGTGCCGGTATATTTCAGGTCGATGAATTTCTCCAACCCCTCCGACTCGATGAGCTTTTGGTGAATGGCGCGCTTGCCCTCAGTGGTGAAGGCGATTTCTTTATCCGGCCCTTCAATGCGTTCCTGCAACCAGGCTTTTTCTTCCGGGTCGGAAATATGCATAAATTCCAGCGCGATGGTGCCGCAATAGGTGCGTCGCAAAATCTCCAGCATTTCATTAATCGTCGCGGTTTCGAGACCGAGCACATAATCAATGAAAATCGGGCGATCGAAATCTTCTTTGGTAAAGCCATAAGACATCGGGTCCAGCTCGGGGTGCGAGCTTGGTGGTTCAATGCCCAACGGGTCGAGATCAGCCGCCAAATGGCCACGGAAACGATAGGCGCGGATCATCATAATGGCGCGCACTGAATCCAGCGTCGCATCGCGAATGACCTGCTGGTCAACCGGCCCGAGATGGGTCTCGATTTTTTGCGTCAACTCAAGCTGATTGGGCAAATCATCCGGCCATTGGCCATCCAGCACAGCGGTCATTTCGCCATTAACTTGCGGCGGCCAGTCGGTGCGCTGCCAAGATGGTTGATGCGGTGCGGCAGAGGCGCCGCCATCTTGCGCTTCCATGTCACGGAAAAACGCCACCCATGACGGGGACAAACTAGCGTCTCCATCTTTATAGCGTTGATATAGCTGTTCTAAATAAAGCGCATTGGAGCCGTCAAACAGGCTATCCGCTTCATTTGGTCCTTGGTCGGTGTGTGGACTATTTTTGGCCACTTTAAGTTCCGATTTCTAAGATTTCCAATTCCTTTACTTTACCCGAAAACCAATAGCTTGCCAAAGCCTAGGTAAGCAAAGAACTGATTAATTACTTAAAACTTCTACCAACGTCTTACCAAGCGATGCAGGCGACGGTGATACTTGAATGCCGGCCGAGCGCATGGCTTCCATTTTGTCTTCCGCGCCGCCTTTGCCGCCAGCGATAATCGCGCCAGCGTGGCCCATGCGCCGTCCCGGAGGTGCCGTGACGCCAGCAATAAAGCCAACCATTGGTTTTTTCACTTTTGATGATTTCAAAAACTCAGCCGCTTCTTCTTCAGCCGAGCCACCGATTTCACCAATCATGATAATGCTCTCGGTTTCATCGTCGCCCAAGAATAGTTCTAGGCAGTCGATGAAGTTGGTGCCATTAACCGGATCACCGCCAATACCGATACAGGTTGATTGTCCCAGACCTTCGGCTGTGGTTTGCGCCACCGCTTCATAGGTCAGTGTGCCGGAACGCGACACAATGCCGACCGAGCCGCGACGGTGAATATGACCCGGCATGATGCCGATTTTGCACTCACCCGGCGTAATCACGCCCGGGCAGTTAGGGCCAACGAGGCGGGTGTTTGAGCCTTGCAGGGCACGCTTCACACGCACCATGTCAGCCACTGGAATGCCCTCGGTGATGCAGACAGCCAATTCGATGTCTGCTTCAATGGCTTCCAAAATCGCGTCAGCGGCAAATGGCGGCGGCACATAAATCGCCGAGGCTGTGGCGCCGGTGTTTTCAACCGCTTGCGCCACTGTGTCAAAAACCGGCAGGTCGAGATGGGTTGAGCCGCCACGTCCGGGCGTCACACCACCAACCATTTGGGTGCCATATTCGATGGCTTGTTCTGAGTGGAACGTGCCTTGCGAACCGGTGAAGCCCTGACAAATAACTTTGGTATTTTTATCGACGAGTACAGACATTATGCAGCCTCCTTCACAGCAGCGACGATTTTCTCGGCTGCATCATTCAAATCATCGGCTGGAATAATGGCGAGGCCAGATTCAGACAAAATCTGCTTACCAAGCTCCACATTCGTACCCGCGAGGCGCACCACCAAAGGCACAGCCAGCTTGGTTTCCAGCGCCGCCGCAATGACCCCTTCGGCAATCACGTCACAGCGCATAATGCCACCAAAAATATTCACCAAAATGCCTTCGACATTGTCGTCTGACATGATGATTTTGAAGGCTTCGGTGACTTTCTCTTTGGTCGCGCCGCCGCCCACATCGAGGAAGTTGGCAGGCTCAGCGCCGTAGAGTTTAATAATATCCATGGTCGCCATGGCCAGACCGGCGCCATTAACCATGCAGCCAATCGTGCCGTCGAGTTTGATATAGCTGAGATCAAATTCTGAGGCCTTCACTTCAGCTGGATCTTCTTCTGCCAAATCGCGCAGCTCGACCAAATCGCTATGGCGATACAGCGCATTGCTGTCGAAATTGACTTTCGCGTCGAGGCAAATCAAATCGCCACTGCCGGTGACAACCAATGGGTTGATTTCGAGCAACGACATATCGGTTTCGACGAAGCAGTTATACAAATTGGTGATCAGCTTCGTGGCCTGCTTGACCTGATCGCCTTCAAGGCCCAGCGCATAGGCGATTTCGCGGCCATGGTGACCGGAAATGCCGGAAGCGGGATCAACCGACACGGTGAGGATTTTTTCCGGTGTGGCTTCGGCCACTTCCTCAATATCCATGCCGCCTTCTGTTGAGGCGATGAACGAGACCCGTGAGGTGGCGCGATCAACCAGCGCAGAGAGATACAGTTCGCGGGAGATGTCGGAGCCGTCTTCGACATAGATACGGCCCACTTCGCGCCCTTCAGGGCCGGTCTGATGCGTCACCAGTGTCATGCCCAACATGCGTTCGGCTTCTGCGCGCACCTCATCAAGCGATTTCACGACTTTCACGCCGCCGCCTTTACCGCGACCACCTGCGTGAATTTGGGCTTTAACCACCCATACAGGGCCGCCCAATTGTTCTGCCACTTTTACCGCTTCATCAGCCGTAAAAGCAACGCCACCTTGAGGCACAGAGACCCCATATTGCTTGAGGACCTGTTTGGCCTGATATTCGTGAATATTCATCTTTACCCCGTAATCGAGAATTGGATTTACGGGGGGACGCTACTCCAAGGTCACCTTAGGCTCAACCCATTTTTTAACTATTTTATAATAATTTCGTCAGATACCGAATTTAACGGCGCTGGGAGGATAATATGCGTCTTATCTTCGGCCAAAAGCAGCCCGTCAGAACGCACCTCATCGACGCCGCGCAAGAAGAAACGAGTCAATACCGGGTTATTCGGCACTGGCGCGTAATGGGTGAAAACCACCAGATCAACACCGGCTTCATTGCCCGACTCGGCAACTTCGCGCGATGAGGTGTGGTAATCCAGCGTGTCATGCAAGATTTTGCCGAGATCAGCGGCGCCATTTTTGGCCAGCGTGGCCGCGAACATATTGACCAGTTCCGGCTGCAAGACCTCGTGAATCAGCACATCGGCGCCCTGCGCCACGTCAATCAAGTTCTGGTTTTTATTGGTGTCACCGCTAATCACCACGCTGCGACCGCGATAGGTGAACATATAGCCATAGGCTGGCTCAATCGGTGGATGGCTGACTTCGAAAACCGAAATCGTCAGCCCATCGGCATCAAAAATCACTTTCGCGCCGGTTTTCGGGGCCACCACTTCAATGGCCGATAAGCCAGCATATTTGCTCGGCACATATTCCTCGCCGTGATGGTTGGTGCGGTAGGTGTAATCCTGCGCATAGGCCATATTAAACCCGTCGACCACTTGATCGACACCGGGGCCGCCATAGACCTTCATCTGGCCTTGTCGCCCACGCGCCCAAGAAGCGAGATGCATCTCACCCAGCGAGGAAATATGGTCGGAATGGAAATGCGTCAGCAAAACCCCGTCCAGTCTTTCAACCGGCAGGCCAAGCTGCGTCGCCACATCGGTCGAGCGCGCGCCTGAATCGACAATAAAGAATTTGTCACCCGCCAGCACAGCGATGCATTGCTGGGCGCGGCCCGTGCCCATCGGTGAAGCGGTGCCGCAGAACACCACTTCCAGCTTGTCGGTGCCGAAAACTGTTTTGCCGGCGCCGATTTGGCTGTCCAAAGCCCGCTCAACCAAGCGGTTTTGAATGGTTTCACTATTGAATACGACAGCCCGTCCGATGACAGCAATCACCAGCAAGGCCAAAACGATACTACCAATTATTTTTAGCGTTCTTGAGCTCATTGCATTCTCCATTTAAACAATTCGTTAAAAATATATTTTGGCACTTATTATGTCAATATAATCAGGGCGAAAAAAAGGGGCGACGCGCGCCCCTTAAATTTCGTCATGTTTGGTTAACTTATTTCAGTTTTTTATTAATGCTACGGCACGCTGTCAGCAGGCCGTCAACGGCGGCGACTGATTTTTTGAACATGGCGCGCTCTTTGGCGTCGAGTTTAATCTCAACCACACGCTCCACGCCTTTGGCACCGATGACCACAGGCACACCGACATAAATATTTTTCTGGCCGTATTCGCCATTCAAATGGGCGGCGCATGGCAGAACACGTTTCTGGTCTTTCAGATAGGCTTCGGCCATTTCAATGGCTGAGGCGGCCGGTGCGTAGAAGGCAGAACCGGTTTTCAGAAGGCCGACAATTTCAGCACCGCCATCGCGTGTACGCTGAACGATTTCGTCGAGTTTCTTCTGTGTCGTCCATTTCATTTTCACCAGATCCGGCAGCGGAATACCGGCAACCGTTGAATAGCGCACAGATGGCACCATCGTGTCGCCGTGGCCGCCGAGCACAAAGGCTGTGACGTCTTTGGTCGACACGTTGAATTCTTCTGCCAAGAAAGCCCGGAAACGACCGGCATCAAGCACGCCAGCCATGCCGACAACTTTTTTCTTTGGCAGGCCAGAGAATTTTTGCAGCGCCCAAACCATGGCGTCGAGCGGGTTGGTGATGCAAATCACGAAAGCGTCTGGGGCATATTTCTTAATGCCTTCGCCAACTTGCTGCATCACATTCAGGTTGATCTCAATCAGGTCATCGCGGCTCATGCCCGGCTTACGCGGCACGCCAGCGGTTACGATTACCACATCAGCGCCTTTAATACCGGCATATGATTTCGTGCCTTTGAGGTTAGAGTCAAAATGGCTCGGGGCCGAGCTTTGGAAAAGGTCAAGCGCCTTGCCCTGTGCAATACCATCGTTAATGTCAAAAACAACGACATCGCCAAGTTCTTTCAGACCGATCAAATGGGCCAGTGTGCCGCCAATTTGTCCGCCACCAATCAAAGCAATTTTATTACGAGCCATGAGTTTTCCTCTCTTTATAGAATTCGGTGAGTGTGACCTAGCGCGTTTGGTCAAAAAGTGCAAGTTAGACGGGCCTTCCGCTGGCCTTGTGCTGGCTTCCGCCGCGCCTAGGCGTTGCCCAAATGCGGCAGAGCGAGGTAATCGCGGCTTTGCATTTCCATCAACCGCGACACGGTGCGCTCAAACTCAAACGCCTCATCACCGACCGGATAGAGGTCTTGCGGCTGGCCGTCAGCGCTGGCCAGAATCTTCACTTTGTTTTCATATAGCGCATCAATCAGCGTCACAAAGCGCACCGCTTCATTGCGCTTATCTTTTTGCAGGCGCGGAATATTATCAATCAAGACCGTGTGGAAGGTCTCGGCCAAAGCCAGATAATCAGCCGCCCCGCGCGCCTCAATGCACAAATCATCAAAGCTCAGGCGGGCCACGCCACCGGCGGTTTGCGCCACATCCAGCGTGCGTCCAGCCAATTGCAATTGCATCGGCGCCGACTGCACCCCTTCGGTCAGGGTTTCAAAACGCTCATCCAAAGCCCGCCTCGCGCGCGGCCCGCATGGGGTAAACCACACCGGCTTGGCCTGCAATCGGGCCAGGCGATAATCAGCCGCTGCCTGCAATTCGAGCAAATCAAGGCGGGCTTTCAACAACTCGATAAACGGCAAAAAGCGGTGCCGGTTCAGCCCACCTTTGTATAAATCATCTGGCGGCCGGTTCGAGGTGGCGACGACGCAAATCCCTTGGTCGAGCAGCAGCGAGAACAGCCGCCCGAGAATCGAGGCATCGGCAATATCTTTCACCTGAAATTCGTCAAAGCATAAAAGCCGGGTTTCTTGGCCAATTTGTTTGGCGATATGCGGCATCGGATCGCCGCCTTTTTTATCCTTTTGGCGGAACTGGTGAATCCGCTGATGGGTTTCTTGCATAAAGGCATGAAAATGCACACGGCGTTTGGCGGCCACCGGCACGGCGTCAAAAAACATATCCATCAACATCGATTTGCCGCGCCCGACGGCGCCGTAAATATACAAGCCAGAAACCGCGTCAGACGGGTTTTGCTCACCCGCCAAACGCTGTGGCACGAGACGCCGCCAGCCTTTGGCGCGACCGGCTTGGCTAAGCGCCTGCACCAAATCGTCTAGCCGATGGGCGGCGTGTTGTTGCGCTTCATCCGGCTTAATCTGCTCATCGTCGACCAAACGCTGATACTGCGTGGCAACGGGCGTCTGGCTTAAATTCGAAACAGAAGACATGCCCTGAGGCTTAAAACCCTAAGGCCAATTTGGCAAGAATATTGCGTTGCACCTCGCTTGACCCGCCATAAATGGTGGCGGCGCGATTGTTCAAATAATCCGGCATAAACAAGATGGTTTCCGGCAGGCCAATGGGTTTTTCATTGCTACCGATTTCGAGGGCTTCGGGTTGCCACGGCGCGGCGTACAGCCCAAGCGCTTCAACCGCCAGCGTATCAATCGCTTGCTGAGCTTCTGTGCCCATGACTTTCAGTTGCGACGACGCCGCCCCCGTCGGCTGGCCCTCAGCCAAGGCTGCTTGCATGCGAAACTCGGTCATCTCAAGGGCCTGCACCCGCACGCTCAGCTCGGCAAAGCGATAGTGCATATCCTCGGCTTGCGGCGCCTCGACCGCGTCGATGAGCTGCTTCAGGCTGGCCAAACGATTGCCCAAGCGCGACGCATAGGCGCCGCTGCGCTCAAAGGTCAGCAGGGTTTTGGCCACCGTCCAGCCGTCATTTTCTTTGCCGACCACTTGCGACACGGGCACCCGCACATTGTCGAAAAACACCTGATTGACCTCATGCTCACCGGCCAGGGTGATAATCGGCGCCACGGTGATGCCCGGGTCATCCATATCAATCAGCAAAAAGGTGATGCCCTGTTGCGGCTTGCCAGATTTATCGGTGCGCACAAGGCAGAAAATATGCGTCGCGTGCTGGGCGTAGCTGGTCCAGATTTTCGTGCCATTGACGACATAATCATCGCCATCACGCACCGCTTGGGTTTGCAGGCTGGCCAAATCAGACCCCGACCCTGGCTCAGAATAACCCTGACACCAAATATGCTCGCCCGATAAAAGCGGCGGCAAATAGCGCTGTTGTTGCTCTGGCGTGCCGCAGACGGTCAGCGTCGGGCCAATCATCCCGAGGCCCATCGGGTAAAGCCGTGGGGCATTGGCGCGGGCGCATTCGCTGACCCAAATATAGCGTTGCATATCACTCCAACCAGTGCCGCCAAAGGCTTCCGGCCAAGACGGGGCGACCCAGCCTTTGTCGTTTAAGATTTTATGCCAGCGCATGGTCTGCGTATGATCGCCACAAATGCCGCTGGCCAGTTCTCCGGCGCGGCGCAATTCGGCATCTAAATTTTCCTCAAGAAACCCCCGCACCTCGTCGCGGAACTGCTCGTCTTGCTTTGTCAGGCTGACATCCATGGATACTCTCCCTTACATGGAGAAAAAGCTTAAAGACAAGATTTGGCGGGGTCAAACCGCTTTGTTAACCGGCTTTGTTATCCGGCGCGGAAGCACTAAGGGCACCATCCAGCAGCCAGCGCATGACCAGCAAAGCGGCCAGCGCGCCGAGTATTTGCGCGCCCCAAAAGCCCGGCATATCAACCGGCCGGATGCCGGAAAAACTATCGGTAAAGCCGCGCGCCAGCGTCACCGCTGGGTTGGCAAAACTGGTCGATGAGGTGAACCAATATCCGGCGGTGATATACAGGCCGACCAGCATTGGCACCGCCTCGGCGCGATATTTAAGACCAGCCAAAATCGTCATCACCAGACCAAAAGTCGCCACCGCTTCGCCAATCCAGTTGCCGCTGCCGGTGCGGATATTCTGACCGGCTTCGAGCAATGGCATATCGAACATGGCATGGGCCAGCATCGTGCCGGCCAGCCCGCCAGCGGCTTGCACCACGACAAAACCGATGAGCATGGCAAAGCTCAGCTCTTTGCGGAGAAAAAACACCAGACTGACCGCCGGGTTAAAATGCGCCCCCGATACTGGCCCCAAGCCAGTGATCAGCACATAGAGTATCGCACCCGTGGCCAGCGTATTGCCGAGCAGCGCCACCGCGTCATTACCATTGGCCATGCCCGCCGCCATAATGCCAGAGCCGACCACCGTGCAGACAAGAAATAAAGTGCCAAGGAATTCGGCAAAGAGTGAACGCGACATGACAAGAACCTCTAACTGTTTTGGGTGTCGGCGATAAAACCATCGAGCTGTTTTTGTATCAGCTTCATCACCGCATGGAAATGCGCCGCGGTTTGTTCGGTATTGCCTTCAAAAGCTGCTGGATCGGGAAACGGCCAGTGAAAGCTGGTCGGGTGGCCGGGCCAGACGGGGCACACCTCGCCCGCCGCATTATCGCACACAGTAACAATCACATCCATTTGTGGGGCATCGGCTTGGGCAAATTCATCCCATGACTTAGAGCGAAACCCCTCACTCGGCAGGCCGAGATCTCTCAACGTCGCCAAAGCCATGGGGTGCACTTGGCCGGTCGGCGCGCTGCCGGCGCTAAAGGCTTGCCAGGCGCCATGGCTGGCCGCCGTCATATAGGCCTCGGCCAACACGGAGCGGCAGCTATTGCCGGTGCAAAGAAGCAGAATATTTTTCATCTCTACCCCCTAGCCCATAGGCGTGACAGTTTTGTGACGCCTATGTTTCAGGGAAGCCGCAGAAAACCAAACCGAGAGCTTAGACTTCGCGCTCAACCATCAGTTTTTTAATTTCTGAAATTGCTTTCGCCGGAGACAAACCTTTCGGGCAGGCTTTGGCGCAATTCATGATGGTGTGGCAACGATAGACGCGGAACGGGTCTTCCAAATCATCGAGACGATCACCGGTTGCCTCATCGCGGCTGTCGGCCAGCCAGCGATAGGCTTGCAACAACACGGCGGGGCCGAGATATTTATCTGAGTTCCACCAATAGCTAGGGCACGAGGTCGAGCAGCAGGCACACAAAATGCACTCATACAGGCCGTCGAGTTGCTCGCGGTCTTCGCGCGATTGCTTCCATTCGCCTTGCGGCTCAGGTGTATCGGTTTTCAGCCACGGCTCAATCGACTCATATTGTGCATAGAGATCTGTGAGATCTGGTACCAAGTCTTTAATCACTGGCATATGCGGCAATGGGTAGATTGAAATATCACCCTTCACTTCATCGACACCTTTGGTGCAGGCCAGCGTGTTTTGGCCGTCAATATTCATCGCGCAAGAGCCGCAAATGCCTTCGCGGCACGAGCGCCGGAAGGTTAGCGTCGAGTCAATTTCGTTTTTAACTTTCAGCAAGGCATCCAGAACCATTGGCCCGCAATCATCCTCGTCGATGGTGTATGTATCGACGCGCGGGTTTTGTTCGTCATCAGGGTTCCAGCGATAAATCTTCAGATTACGCGGCTTTTTGATGTCGCCTTTCGGGGTGTGAACAACGCCTTTTTTAATTTTCGAATTCGCTGGAAGTGCAATTTCAACCATGGGACGCCCTCTTAATAAACCCGAGCTTTCGGCTCGATATAGCTAACTTCATTGGTCAGCGTGAAATCATGTACGCCGCGATAGCCGATGGTCGACTTACCTTTTGAGTCGACATAAGCCAGCGTGTGTTTCATCCACTCCTCGTCATCGCGCTCTGGGAAGTCTTCGCGGGCGTGACCGCCACGGCTTTCTTTACGCGCATTGGCGCCTTCCACAGTGGCAATCGCTTGCAACACCAGATTGTCAAACTCGAGTGTCTCGATGAGATCAGAATTCCACACCAGCGAGCGGTCGGTGACGCCAATATCATCCATACCGGTGACAACTTTTTGCATCCGGTCACAGCCTTCTTGCAGCACATCACCGGTACGGAACACGGCGCAGTTTTCCTGCATGGTTTTTTGCATTTCGAGGCGCAAATCAGCAGTTGGTGTGCCGCCATTGGCATTGCGGAAATGATCCAAACGGCTCACCGCATTTTGCCCCGCATCGGCAGGCAGCGGCGCATGACGCTCGCCCGGTGTGACCATCTCATTGGCCCGCAATGCAGAGGCACGGCCAAACACCACTAGGTCAATCAGTGAGTTTGAACCCAAACGGTTGGCCCCGTGAACAGACACACAAGCGGCTTCACCAATCGCCATCAGACCCGGCACAACGCGCTCTGGATCGGCTTCGGTTGGGTTCAGCACTTCGCCGTGATAATTGGTCGGAATACCGCCCATATTATAGTGCACGGTCGGCAGCACAGGGATTGGCTCCTTGGTCACATCGACACCGGCGAAAATTTTCGCGCTTTCTGAAATACCTGGCAAGCGTTCGGCCAGAATATTCGGGTCAAGGTGATCAAGGTGCAGGTAAATATGGTCAGCATTGGGGCCGACGCCGCGACCTTCGCGAATTTCGATGGTCATCGAGCGTGACACCACATCGCGTGAGGCCAAGTCTTTGGCGGATGGCGCATAGCGTTCCATGAAACGCTCGCCTTCAGAATTGATCAAAATACCGCCCTCGCCGCGCGAGCCTTCGGTAATCAAGCAGCCCGCACCGTAAATGCCGGTTGGGTGGAATTGAACAAATTCCATATCCTGCAGCGGCAAGCCAGCCCGTGCCACCATCGCCGAGCCATCGCCGGTGCAGGTGTGGGCAGAAGTCGCCGAGAAATAAGCACGGCCATAACCACCAGTTGCAATAATCACTTGCTTGGCTTGGAAACGGTGCAATTCACCGGTCGCCATATCCATTGAGGTGACACCAACACAGCGGTCGCCATCCATAATCAAATCGAGCGCGAAATATTCGATAAAGAACTCTGTTTCATAGCGCAAAGACTGACCATACAGCGTGTGCAAAATGGCGTGACCTGTCCGGTCAGCGGCGGCGCATGTGCGCTGGGCAATGCCTTCGCCGAAATTGGTCGTCATGCCACCAAATGGGCGCTGGTAAATTTTGCCTTCTTCGGTGCGCGAGAAAGGCACACCGAAATGCTCGAGCTCGTACACCGCTTCTGGGGCGTTACGGCACAGATACTCAATCGCATCTTGGTCGCCGAGCCAATCAGAGCCTTTGACGGTGTCATACATATGCCAACGCCAGTCATCATCGCCCATATTGCCGAGCGCGGCGGAAATACCGCCCTGCGCCGCAACCGTGTGCGAGCGGGTTGGAAAGACTTTTGAAATACAGGCGGTTTTCAAGCCGCGTTCGGCACAACCAAGGGCTGCGCGCAAACCAGATCCGCCAGCACCAACGACAACAACGTCAAATTGGTGGTCATTAAATTCATAAGCGCTCATAGAAAGGCTCCTTGTACTAACCGATGACCAATTTCAGCACGGCCAAAGAACAGGCCACACCAACGGTCAAAGAGAAAAAGTTATTGGCAACAATCGCCAGAAGTTTTGAGGCTTCCCCATGAATATAGTCTTCAATGACAACCTGCAAACCAAGCCGCATGTGATAAATCGCTGAGATAATCAGCAACAGCATCACCACGCCAACCAGCGGGTTACCAAGAAACGCCACCATGGTCGCATGATCCGCGCCCGCATGGACAACAAGCGCACAGACCAGAAATAGCGTTAACGGAATATTCGCCAGCGCGGTGACGCGCTGTAACCAGAAATGTTCAGTGCCTTTTTGGGCAGAGCCGAGGCCACGCGCGCGCGACAGAGGTGTTCGCATATTACTCATTAGAAAGCCCCCATATAAGCATAGGCCAGAACCCAAACCAGCACCGTCAGAATAATCGGCGCAATCGCGGTGACGCGGGCAATCAGTTCGACATGGGCCAAGTCAAAGCCATGCCCTGTGTCCCAGATAAAGTGGCGCAGACCACCAAACATATGGTGCAACAGCGCCCAACTATAACCGAACAGCACCAGGCGACCATACCAAGCCGATGACACAGCTTGCACTTGCGCATAGGCTTCCGGCCCGGTTGCGGCGGCCAGCAGCCACCACGCCAAAAGGATCGTGCCGGCATACAGCGCAACACCGGTTGCGCGATGCAAAATCGACAGCATCATAGTGAGTGTCCAGCGATAAATCTGGATATGCGGCGATAATGGCCGCGCCCGCTGAGGCGTTGATGTTTGATCTGACATGATGTCTCCTCGTGTGCCGAACAAGTGGGCTCACCTTAACGGGTTCAGGCCAACTGTTCCAATTTTTTCGACAAATTCGCTTCGCGACAGGCTGACGCAGTTAAATCGGCCAAATTCTGCCAAATTACTCAGATGTCAGGGCTTTTTGTCTTATCGCGGCATCCACAAC